>NZ_MUEY01000017.1:0-84965 GCF_001995695.1 Salinivibrio sp. ML290
TCAATTTAAGTTTTTTCGAAACCGAAGTTTCAGCTCAATGAATACTGATTACTGTTTCTCTCCGAAGAGAAAAACGAATTGACTGTGCCGAACAACTGTAAAAGTTGTCGTTTGGTCACTCAGTTCATCGAATAAATCTTTTTGTCTATTCTCAACGAGTGCCCACACAGATTGCATAGGTCAAATTGTTAAAGAGCGCCGCTCAATCTTGAACGGGAGTGGCATCTTACGCCACTTTGGCAACAAGTCAAGCGTTTTGTTTTGCTTGTTTGTTTTGCCGTTGTTAGCGCGGCTTGCCGTGCCAACGAGAAGCGAATTATAGAGGGTAGATTTTTGGATGCAAGCGTTTTTGTTCAAAAAAATCTAACCGAGCAAATAATCGCCAACTCACTCTATAAAGACAGCTTTTTAGCGGCGAGCGAGTAACGTGGGTATATCCGCGATCGAATTAACCACCTCAGTGGCTAATGCGACGCCCTGCTCGGTGATAGGTTTACCAGAGCGAACAAGAAAACGCGTAGTAATGCCCGCAGCCTCTGCCGCTATCATGTCATCCGCTTTATCTCCCACCATGACAGAGTGGACGAGGTCGATATTGAGCTCTTTCGCTGCATCTAGAAGCATTCCAGGCTTAGGCTTGCGACACTCACACTCGATGCGGTATTCCCCGCTTCCTTCG
The DNA here is from genome assembly GCF_001995695.1 of Salinivibrio sp. ML290. NCBI lineage: Bacteria > Pseudomonadati > Pseudomonadota > Gammaproteobacteria > Vibrionales > Vibrionaceae > Salinivibrio > Salinivibrio sp. ML290. The sequence goes on from NZ_MUEY01000017.1 coordinate 680, forward strand.
CTGGGATGATGGGGGCAGTAGTATATCCCATCAAAATCGACACCTTTGTCAGCAAAGTTCCAGTCCATCCATTCAGTCAATTGCAAAAAATCTTGCTCAGTGTAGTAACCTCTCGCGATACCGGCTTGGTTGGTCACGAGGACGAGTAAATAGCCTCTTTCTTTCAGCGCCCTACATGCGTCGAACACGCCCTCAATATATTCAAAGCTATCGATACTAGACACATAACCGTGATCGACATTAACAACACCATCACGATCGATAAAAACGGCTGGAAGACTCACGCGTTGTTCCCCTCGGTAAATAATGTTGGGATTATGTCACGCCCAAGACTGACTTGCATCCATACTCCCCTCTTCTATCACATGCTAAAGTATACCCACTTTATTTTCGGTTTATTTGGTTATGTGTTCCCAGTTTTCTATCACGCCGATTGGCACACTTCATTCTCCTTTTAAAGAGAAATTTGCGGTACCTCGTCAACCTGGGTTAGCGCCTAACGCACTCGCTTATCTTTACTTGCAGGGGGATGCCAATCAGATCGACGCCGTGCGAGGCATTGAACAATACTCCCACCTTTGGTTACTTTTTCTTTTTGATCAGAACCTAGATAGGGGATGGCGCCCTACCGTCCGTCCACCTCGACTGGGGGGGAATGAGAGAATGGGTGTGTTTGCTAGCCGAGCTACATTTCGTCCTAATGGCATTGGTATGTCAGCCGTAGAGCTGGTTGATGTCACTCAAGATAGCGGGCAAGTCATCTTGGTATTACGAGGGTGTGATCTTGTTGACCAAACTCCAATTGTCGATATTAAGCCATATATTCCTTACTCTGACAGTATTGCCGACGCCCAGGGCGGATTTGCTCAAACCAAACCTACTCCGCTCGATGTTCATTTCTCTGACCGCGCCTTATTGGCATTATCTCCATATCCTCAGCAAGCATACTATCAAAGCGTGATTGCTGAAGTCTTAGCGCAAGATCCACGCCCGGCTTACAGAAAAGGTCAACCGGATAATCGCCGCTATGCGGTTCACCTATTCGACTTTAACGTCACGTTTTACGTTCAAAACGAGCAAATCGAAGTGGCTTCCATAGAAGCTTTTGTCGAAACTCCCCCACGCTGTTAATATGCTTGGACTTATTGATCGCCAATATCAACGGATAACTTTACATGCGTACCAGTCAATATCTGCTTTCTACTTTGAAAGAAACCCCTAGCGACGCAGAAATTGTCAGCCATCAGCTGATGCTGCGCGCGGGTATGATTCGAAAACTCGCTTCAGGCCTTTATACTTGGCTCCCCACAGGTGTTCGCGTCCTTCAACATGTTGAGCGTATTGTCCGCGAAGAGATGAACCGTGCCGGTGCCGTCGAAACCATGATGCCTGTCGTGCAACCAGCAGATTTATGGCAAGAAACGGGACGTTGGGAAAAATTTGGCCCTGAGTTACTGCGTATCGCTGACCGCCATCAACGCGATTTTGTCTTGGGTCCTACGCATGAAGAAGTGATTACGCACTTGGCGCGTAACGAAATTAATTCTTACAAGCAACTGCCGCTCAACCTGTATCAAATCCAAACCAAATTCCGTGACGAAGTACGCCCACGTTTTGGCGTCATGCGCTCTCGCGAATTTACCATGAAGGATGCCTACAGTTTCGATATTGATAAAGCAGGCATGGAGCAGAGCTACGAAAAGATGCGTGCCGCTTACTGCGCCATCTTTGACCGTATGGGATTAGACTATCGCGCGGTGCTGGCTGATACCGGCGCAATTGGTGGTTCCGCCTCACACGAGTTCCATGTTTTGGCAGACAGTGGTGAAGACCTGATTGCTTTCTCGACTGAGTCTGAATACGCAGCGAATCTCGAAAAAGCCGAAGCGCTCGCGCCCAAAGATCAGGCTAATGCGCCAACCCAAGCGATGGAATTGGTCGATACGCCAAATGCGAAAACCATTGCTGAACTGGTTGAGCAGTTTGACCTCCCGATCGAAAAAACAGTTAAGACGCTTTTCGTCAAAGCGTCTGAACAGGTCGAGTCTGATCTTATCGCGCTAATCATCCGTGGTGATCATGAACTCAACGAAGTGAAAGCAGAAAACCTACCAGAGGTTGCCGCCCCGCTGACTTTCGCCACCGAAGAAGAGATACGTGCACTTGTCGGTGCCGGTCCTGGCTCTTTGGGCCCGGTAAACCTACCCGCACCTTTCATCGTTGATCGCAGTGTTGCAGTGATGAGTGACTTTGGTGCCGGTGCAAATACCGACGACAAACACTACTTCGGAATAAATTGGGAACGCGATGTACAGCTGGGTCAAGTCGCCGACCTGCGCAATGTCATTGAAGGCGATCCTAGCCCTTGTGGTAACGGCACATTGATGTTTAAGCGTGGCATCGAAGTGGGCCATATCTTCCAGCTGGGCAATAATTACTCACAAAAGATGAATGCAGGCGTGCTAGGCCAAGATGGTAAGAACGCCTTGTTAGAAATGGGCTGTTACGGTATTGGTATTACGCGTGTTGTGGCTGCAGCCATTGAGCAAAACCATGACCAAAACGGAATTATATGGCCTGACGCTATCGCGCCTTTCAAGGTGGCCATTGTCCCCATGAACATGCACAAATCTGAACGTGTGCGTGAAGCGGCTGAAAAGCTATACGCCGATCTCTCAGCGGCAGGTATCGATGTACTCTTTGACGACCGTAAAGAGCGTCCAGGTGTAATGTTCTCTGATATTGAACTTGTCGGCGTGCCTCACACGGTAGTGATTGGTGAACGCAGCATGGACAACGGTGTATTCGAATATAAACACCGTCGAGAGGGCGAAAAAGTGCCTTTTGCTATCGACGATGCACTGACGTTTATTCAATCCAAGCTTAGCTAAGTCGGAACTGACAGTACCATTTTAATGCCCCGCTCTGCGGGGCGTTTTTATATCAGCTAATGTTGCATCAGCTAATCGTCTCAAGTGCTTTTTGGTATGCCTTTTCGGCAAAATCCCAGTTGACCACTTGCCACCAAGCATTGACATAATCTGGCCGCTTATTCTGATAACTAAGATAATAAGCATGCTCCCACACATCGCAACCTAGCAGAGGCTCCCCTTTCACCTCAGCAACATCCATCAATGGATTGTCTTGATTAGGTGTCGATGTAATCGCAAGCTGTCCATCTTCTTTCACCACCAGCCACGCAAAGCCGGAACCAAACTGACCAATGGCCGCCTGACTAAAGGCCTCTTTAAACGCATCAAGTGAGCCATACGTCGCTACAATGGCATCGTAGAGCGGCCCTTCTGGTGCCCCCTTAGGGTTAGGTGTCATTGATTGCCAGTACACCAAATGATTGTAATAACCACCGCCATTATTACGGATGGCAGCAGGCAGAGTTGAAATTTCAGCAAACAAAGCCTCAAGCGATTCACCATTACGCGCCGTCTCTTCGATCGCCGCAACAAATTTATCGTAATAGGTTTTGTGGTGACGCTGATGATGAATGCGCATCGTCGCCTCATCAATGTGGGGCGCTAGCGCATCGTAGGCATAAGGAAGATCCGGAAAAGGATAAGTCATAGTGTCACTCCATTGATGATTAAGACACCATCAGCCTAGATCGAATTGATAACAATTTTCAACCTCATTATCATTAATGATATTTAGGGTCTGTGATATACCGCCGCGCGTGAGATAAAAGAGCATCTATAATCAAACTGTTAGCGCGGTAATAATGGTAGCCCTATGTCAAAAAACAAACCAAAAATTGCCTTGGTACTCACCGGCGGCGGCGCACGAGCGGCTTATCAAGTGGGTGTCTTATCGGCCATCGCTCACTGGTATCCGCGTGTGCACACGAGTCCATTTACCATTTATTGCGGCACATCCGCCGGTGCTATCAACGCGGTATCTTTGGCAAGCTATGCGTCATGTTTTCGACTAGGTGTCAAAAAATTGTCTTGGCTATGGCATCGGTTGAACACCTCTCGGGTGCTCGCCAGTCAGCCCAGTGCACTTATCGGCCATCTTTTGTCGCAAACCGGGCAACGCTTTCAATCTCACTACCAGCCCACTCAGCCTTTCGGGTTGCTCAATAACCGGCCATTAAGAGAGTTACTGAATCAAACGATCAGCTTTAACAAGCTTAACTATCAATTACTGGCTGGGCATTTGAATGGCTTGTCTGTCACGGCCTCAAACTACCAAACGGGGCAATCGGTGAGCTTCTTTCAAGGCGCATCACATATCAAACCATGGGAAAGAGCCCGTGCAGTGGGAAAACGAAGTCAAATTTCCACCGAACACTTACTGGCCTCTTCTGCCATTCCTTTCATTTTTCCCGCCTCCAGGATTGGTCACGAATTTTATGGTGATGGCGCCATTCACCAAATTTCCCCGTTGCGTCCCGCTGTCAAAATGGACGCGGAGCGGATTTTAATTCTGGATCTGACCACAGGGATACGGCGGCCTGAACAAATTAAACACACCGCGCCAGGTTTAGCGATGCTCGGCGGTCATTTAATGAATGCGATCTTTGCCGATACGCTCTCGGCAGACTTAGAGCATTTACAACGGCTTAATCATGTTGCCAGCGCTTTATCTCCCGACCAAAAAGAGCGTCTAGGGCTGCGCCACATTGATGTTCTCCACCTTCGGCCTTCAGAGCCATTTGAACCCATGGCGAACCGCTACTACAGCCATATGCCACTCGCATTGCGCAGCTTGCTTAAACTTTTGGGGATTAATGCCAGTCAAGATGCCACCTTTGCCAGTTATCTATTATTTGAGCCGGCATACCTTCGCCAGTTGATTGACATTGGTTACCGTGATGCACACAATCATCAGTCTGAGATCCTTTCTTTATTGACAGATTAGTTACTTTAAAACAGTATCCTCACTCGCATCCACCCATCGCCATTCGCAAAAATATATAGACTGGCACGATACCTGCTTCATAGATTGAAACCGACGTTATTACTGAGTAGTTGATCACGCATGAATGCCTCGCACATCAAACAATATACAAACTCTGATCGCGCCCCGCGGATTGTCCCGCTCGGTGCCGATCAACGTTTGTTGTTGTTACAAAAGCTGCAAGGCCACCTTGATATCAAAGTGTTGTTTGAAGTGTATGCGCGTGAACTAGAAAAGCAGATCGATATTGGGCGAATTATTTGGGAGCATGATGATATCTCCAACATCATTCGTCGTGGCGCACAACACACATTTCGTCAGACGTTTTCCATCAAGTTCAATAAGCAGCCATTGGGTGTGTTGCAATACTCTACCCCTTACAAGCTCGACCCAGATGAAATCAGCTTGCTCCATACCTATCACAAGCTGCTCGCCGGCCCGCTGAATAATGCCGTTGAATATACGCGAGTGAGAAACATGGCATTGCTCGATGGCCTCACTGGCCTACATAACCGCACCAGCTTTGAACAAGACCTTCAGCATGCCGTCGCAGTCTGTGAACGGGAAAATATTGGTCTGGTCATGGTGATGTTCGATATGGACAACTTCAAACAAGTCAACGATACCTATGGCCATTTGGATGGTGATAAGGTACTACGTCGTTTTTCATTGCTGGTCAAAGAAGCCGTGCGTGGCAGCGATCGTTGTTATCGACTCGGTGGCGATGAGTTTGCCGTTATCTTGCAACCTGCCAGTAAGAGCTCAGTGAAACACGTGACCTCACGAGTGAAGAGCTTAGTTAGCCAAGATCATTTGTTATCAAGTCACCAGATCAGCGCGTCAGTGGGTTTCTCTGTCTATCGACAAGGTGATAATAACTTGTCGCTCTATGAGCGCGCCGACCAAAGTATGTACCGGCAAAAACGCGCACGTTAGCGCTTTCCTCTCCCCAACGAGATTGGGTATAGTGATCCTCATCATTACTTGAGGAGAACACCATGAAAATAGCAGACTGCTGTGACTTAATTCGCCAACGCTATGCGGAAATTGGCAGTGGCGAACAAGGCTATATACCGGCGGCGATCCATTGCGCATTAAAAGCCCTCAACGATATTGCACAAGACACTGAGATCCAGCAAGCGCGTCGAGAGCAAGCCGCATTTGCCGCGGCCAACTTGTTGATCAGCGATCACGAGGACTAAGATGGATTTAAACAATTACGCTACCATGGACCCTGTCATGCTGATGAGCATCGTCAATATGAAGCTACGTGACGAGTTTGACAGCTTAGAGGATCTGGTTCGTTATTATGATATCGACAAAGCCGTGTTGTGCACGCGGCTCGAAGAAGCAGGCTTTACATATATCGAAGACGCCAACCAATTTCGCTAAGCCCATACCTACGGAAAAAGCGGACACATGGTCCGCTTTTTGTCTGCGTTGACTTTCCCAGTACGCTTGTTAACCCAATGAGACCCAAAGGACGGTTGCCACTAAGACAGGACAAACGAACTTGACGTAGACAGGCCATACCTTCCAAAACATCCCCTGCTCAATATCCTCGTACCCTTCACGCAAGGCTGACAATTTGCGGTCACGCGACCAAATCCACCCACCAAACAAGCAGAATAGCAAGGCAGCAAAAGGCTGGAAGTACTGTGTTGCCACTTTCGCTACAAGTCCAAATAAAGTGCCAAAATGAAACACGATAACGGCACTGAATGCAGCAATCAGTCCACCCAGTACCCAACTGGTGATTTTACGGCTTGAGCCTAACCGTTCACTGGCGAGCGCGACCGGGCACTCGAGCATCGAGATAGAAGAAGTCAGCGCCGCAATGGTCATCAACAAGAAAAAGACCAAAGAGACATAAGGCCCTGCAGCGCCCAAGCTTTCAAACAACAAAGGTAACACGGTAAATACCAGTGTATCGGCACTCAGCAAGCTGCCATCTTGAGCATAGATTTCGACGCCCTGATTCATCGCCACGAACATCGCGGGCAGAACCACTAGACCGGCAATGACTGCCACCGCGGTATCTACCAGCGTGACACTCAATGCCATCTTAGGCAGGTTTTCTTTCTGACTCAGGTAAGAGCCGTAGATCAGCATCGAACATCCACCAATGGTCAACGAGAAGAAGCCTTGCCCCATCGCTGCCAAGAGCAGATCTCTGTCCATGATCTTGGAGAAGTCAGGAATAAGGTAGTGCTTTAAACCCTCTGTTGCCCCAGGTAACGTCATGATGTAGAGGAACATCGCGGCAAACAACACGAATAACGCTGGCATCAAACGGGTTGACCAACGCTCAATACCTTGTTTCACACCTGCTTGCACAATAAAGATAGTCAACACATAAAAGAGGATGGCGCCAAACAAGTTACGTGAAGCCGAGAAGCCTTTTAACCATGCTGCCACGTCGGTAAAGTGCAAGATCTCTGCAACCGCCGCGAGGAGGAATGACACTAACCAGCCTCCAACAATGCTATAGAACGCTAGCACCATACAAGGAACGGCCAGTCCCACTAAACCCACACCGCTTCCTAAGCGCTTCATCAAAGGATTATCACTCAGTGCACGCATGCTATCCAGTGGATTCGCACGCCCATGACGGCCAATCGCCATTTCCACCACCAGCATGGGAAATGCAACCAGCAAAATCATCAACAAGTAGACGAGTAAAAAGGCGCCTCCGCCATTACTGGCCGCTTGAGTGGGAAATCCCCAAATATTACCCAGTCCAACTGCAGCACCTGCTGCAGCAAGAACAAAGCCAATCCTAGTACCGAATAATTCGCGACTTGATGCCATTACTGCTTACCTTATGTATCATTAGACTAGTACATTAAGTAATTCGTCACGATTAAGCAAGACAAGATAGCCTAACTGCTCAATTAATCATCACCAGTTCAGTGTTCTGATCTCATCCAGCTCGCCCGACGTTTGCTCTGGCACCTTGTGAGCGAGCGATGTTAAGTGAGCTAATCGCACAGGTGACAAGGAGACTAAGACTCATGCTGCCAAACAAGCCGCCATTGTTTACCGCTCGCGGTCTGGCTAACATACCTATCGGCAATGGCCACCACTGTCTCGCCATCGCAAATAATCGGTTGGCGTCGGCGCAACCAGCTGGGGATCCCCGCTTCTTGGTAAAGTTTTTTTAGCTTTCGACGCCCTTGTCGGCCAGCAGGATGAATCGACAAGCCACGAGGGTTAAAGTGTACATGCAGTGCCCGCGACGCGAGATCTCCCAGCGCGAGTCCTTTCGCTGTCGACGAATAAGGCAGTAAGTATAAGGTACCCAGTCCATCTGGCAGCACTAACGGCGATTCTGACGTCAATGTGCCCTGCCATTGAGATAAATCTGCATAAGGCATCACGATATAAAGCTGTTGCTGGAAGCGGCGAATGCTCACCGTTCCCACGCTCAAGCTTGGGTTGGCATCCGGTTTAGCGTTGATGACATCTGAGAGCAATGCCTGTAACTGTGCTTGCGTTAAGGTAATACTGTGACGCTTTAGCCAATGGCGCAGCATAGCCTGCGTGAGTGCTAAATCGTCTTGTGGTAATGCGGTAATAGGCAGGCTACCTGCTTCTGTCTCCGCCTGTGTCACCATAGGCTCAATCAAACGTGCCAATAACGAAGCTTGTTCGGCACACAGAAGTTGGGTCCGTTGTACCGCTTTACGAAACCCTGGCCAGCGCGTATCCGCTTGCGGTAACCAGTGCTGACGCAAAAAATTGCGATCAAATCGCGTGTCTTGGTTGCTCGGATCGTCTACCCAATCGAGTTGATGTTGGCGCGCATACGCCTCGAGGCTCGCCCGTGATTGCGTCAAAAAAGGACGCACTAGATAGCCTTGCCCCAGAGCTCGCACCGCTGGCATCCCTGCTAATCCTTCCAAACCACTGCCGCGTTTTAGCGCGAGGAAAAAGGTTTCAACCTGATCATCGCTATGCTGAGCGGTTAACACCAGTCCATTGGGCTCAAGCAGGTGCGCGATTGCCTGATACCTTGCTTGTCTTGCCGCATGTTCCACACTGAGCGACGTATCCAATCTTACCCTTTCCACGCAACAGCGAAATCCGGCGTTGTCCGCCCACGTTTGGCACTGTTCCGCCCATCTATCTGCGTCGGGATGCAAACCGTGATGAACATGAACCACAAGGTAATCATGTTGGGGGTGCTGGTCGCGATACTGCGTCAATAATTCAAGCAACACGCGAGAGTCTAAACCGCCACTGAGCGCTAGCACCACCTGTCGCGGTGCCGATGTCAGCGGGGCTAATGTGTCACTCAGTTGATGGTAAAGCATAGCCATTCATCATTGATATAATGTGTCATTGTTACTGCCCTTTACGTAAAAGAAAAGGGCCCGCAGGCCCTTTATCGCAGTTCATTCCATCACGATTAGCAGTAACCGTAATTGAGCAAGCGCTGATAGCGGCGATCCCGCAAGCTTTCGGTATCAAGACTGTCTAAATCGCTTAGCTGGGTAAGCAGCGTTTGCTTAATGCTCTCAGCCATCGCGTTAATGTCGCGGTGTGCGCCCCCCAGTGGCTCAGTGATCACACTGTCAATCAAGCCAAGCTCTTTGAGGCGTGGGGCGGTTATCCCCATCGCATCAGCCGCTTGCGGCGCTTTTGCAGCATCACGCCACAAAATAGATGCACAACCCTCGGGGGAGATCACCGAGTAGGTGGAGTACTGCAGCATATTGACATAGTCACCCACGCCAATCGCCAACGCGCCACCTGAACCACCTTCACCGACCACATTACAAATTACCGGCACGGTTAGGCCCGCCATTTCTTTGAGGTTACGTGCAATCGCCTCTGATTGGCCTCGCTCCTCGGCACCGACACCTGGGTAAGCGCCTGCGGTATCGATAAAGGTAATCACCGGCATATTAAAACGCTCGGCCATTTTCATCAGACGCAGCGCTTTTCGATAGCCCTCAGGCTTGGGCATACCAAAGTTACGCTTAACCTTTTCATTGGTGTCTCGTCCTTTTTGATGACCAATCACCATCACTGGACGCCCTTCTAATCGCGCCATTCCTCCCACCAATGCTTTATCGTCAGCATAGGCGCGGTCGCCAGCCAATTCATCAAATTCATGGAAAATGCGATCCAGATAGTCGTAGGTATAAGGACGTTGAGGATGACGCGCCAGTTGTGCCACCTGCCATGCGCCTAAATCACCAAAAATCTTTCGCGTCAGCTCAAGGCTTTTTGTTTCCAGTTGCTCAATTTCTTTATCTAAGTTAACCGCGTCTTCTCCACCCCGCTTAGAGACAGCGCGAAGGGCCTCAATTTTGGCTTCTAGTTCTGCGATAGGTTGTTCAAACTCTAAAAAATTAAGACTCATACCAAGAGAATCCTATTGGTCACCGCCAGTGTACGCGTTACGTCACCAGCCTGGCTTAGTTAAACTCTAATTCGACCTGCTCGTTACCGAGCAAGCCTTTCAAGGTGTCGATTAATTCATCGGTTGGCGTTACGCGCCACTCTGCGCCTAAGCGTAACCGCGCGCGCGCATCGTCGCGCTGATAGTAAAGATTCACAGGAACGGTACCGGATCGGTAGGGTGCCAGTGCATCATGAAACCGTTCAAAAAAGGGCGCATCGACCTGCTCAGATGTCATCGATATCCCTAAACAACGCGCATATTTTTCCCGCGCCTGACTAATGTCCATCACTTCACGGGCGGTCATTTTAAGCCCCCCGTTGAAGTCATCAAAGCTGACCTGTCCTGAGACCACTAAAATTCGATCTTTCTCCACTAAATCGAGATATTTGTCGAGCACATCAGAGAAAAGCATCACTTCCATACGCCCCGAGCGATCGTCTAGTGTGAGGATCCCTAATCGAGACCCTCGTTTAGTGGTCATCACCCGAGCTGCGATCACTAATCCTGCCACCGTCGACACCACATCGCGTTTCGTTGCATGAGCATCCTCGAGCCGCCACGTGATATAGTTTTTTAGCTCTTTGCGGTAACTGTTGATCGGATGACCGGTCAGATACAAGCCCAGTGTTTCCCGCTCCCCTTCTAACCATACTTTATCTGGCCACGGGTTGGCATGCGCATAGGCATGCTCGACTTCTTCGGGGGCATCGGTCAACACCCCAAACATATCGGTTTGCCCGTAGGCTTCCGCTTGGTGATGTTGGCTCGCAGCACGAATAGCTTCATCGACCGAGGCCATCATCGCCGCACGATGAGGGCCGAGTTTGTCCATGGCACCAGCGCGGATCAGGCGCTCTATCACGCGCTTATTGACTTTTTTGGTATCAATGCGGGCGCAAAAATCAAACAAGTCGCGGAAATAACCGTCTTGCTCTCGCGCGGCGACAATGGTGTCGATAGGGCCTTCACCGACCCCTTTTATCGCCCCAATACCGTAAACAATTTCCCCTTGCTCATTGACGGTGAAATGGTGCAGTCCCGCATTCACATCCGGCGGTAACACCGTCAACTTCATTCGCCGACACTCCTCGACCAAGCCAACCACTTTATCGGTGTTATCCATATCCGCGGTCATTACCGCCGCCATGAACTCCGCCGGGTAGTGAGCTTTCAACCACAAGGTTTGGTAAGATACCAGCGCGTATGCGGCTGAGTGCGACTTGTTAAAGCCATAGCCGGCGAACTTTTCTACCAAGTCAAAGATCCGCATTGCCAGCTCGCCATCAATGCCGTTGGCAATCGCCCCTTTTTCAAAGATGTCTCGCTGCTTGGCCATTTCTTCTGGCTTTTTCTTACCCATTGCCCGGCGCAACAAGTCCGCCCCACCCAAGGTGTAGCCTGCGAGTGTCTGAGCAATCTGCATCACCTGCTCTTGATAGAGAATGATGCCATAGGTCGGCTCAAGCGTTTCTTTCAACGAGTCGTGTTGCCATTTTTCATCCGGGTAAGACACGACTTCACGGCCATGCTTACGGTCGATAAAGTTATCCACCATCCCAGATTGCAATGGCCCAGGCCGGAACAAGGCCACCAATGCGATCATGTCTTCAAAGCAGTCAGGCTGAAGGCGCTTAATCAGCTCTTTCATGCCACGTGATTCAAGCTGGAATACCGCAGTCGTCTCTGCCTTACGCAGCATCTCGAATGACGCTTGGTCCGCCATGGGAATTGCGGCGATATCAATAGGATCTTTCCCTTGACGCTGTAAACGCGGATTTATCATCCCCAGCGCCCAGTCGATGATGGTCAGCGTCCGCAGACCCAAGAAGTCAAACTTCACGAGACCGGCGGTTTCAACATCGTTTTTATCAAACTGCGTGACCGGATGATGCCCTTCACTGTCGCAATAAAGAGGGGCGAAATCGGTGATCGTGGTGGGTGATATCACCACCCCGCCCGCGTGCTTACCCGCATTTCGGGTTACCCCTTCAAGCATCCGCGCCATGTCAATCAGCGCTTTGACTTCCTCATCGTTGTTATAAACCTCGACCAGCTGAGGTTCGGCGTCGAAGGCTTTCTCGAGGGTCATACCTGGGTCTGGTGGCACCAGCTTGGAAATCCTGTCCACAAAACCATAAGGATGACCCAACACACGGCCTACATCGCGGATCACGGCTTTCGCAGCCATGGTACCGAAAGTAATGATCTGAGATACCGCATCACGGCCATACATTTCAGCGACGTGATCGATCACCAGATCCCGCTTGTCCATGCAGAAGTCGACGTCGAAGTCAGGCATAGAGACACGTTCGGGGTTCAAAAAGCGCTCAAATAGGAGATCAAACTGTAGCGGATCGAGATCGGTGATTTTTAGGGCGTACGCCACCAAAGAGCCAGCCCCTGAGCCACGTCCTGGGCCCACGGGGATATCATTATCTTTTGACCATTGGATAAACTCCATGACGATCAAAAAGTAGCCGGGAAACCCCATTTGGTTGATGACCCCAAGCTCGCGCTCTAGCCGAGCATCATAGTCGGGGCGTCGGCGCGTTCTTTCCGCTTCGTCAGGAAAGAGAAAGGCGAGACGTTCTTCCAAGCCTTCTTGTGAGCGCTTAACCAAATATTGATCAATTTCCATTCCCTCAGTCGGGAAGTTAGGCAAAAAGTACTCATTCAGCCGCACCGGGACGTTACATCGCTTGGCGATTTCTACGCTATTGGTCAGTGCCTCGGGAATATCCGCGAAGAGCTCACACATCTCTTGCTCGGTACGCAAATACTGTTCGGCGCTGTATTTCTTGGGACGGCGAGGATCATCGAGAGTGAAACCATCATGAATCGCAACCCGGATCTCATGCGCATCAAACTCCTCAGATGAAATGAAGCAGACTTCATTGGTCGCCACCACAGGCAAGTCATGCTCGGTCGCGAAATCAACCGCAAAATGGAGATACACTTCTTCATCTTGCCGCCCGGTCCGCACCAGCTCCATGTAATAGGCATCGGGAAAATAGGTTTGATAGAAACGGGCGCATTCCTTAGCCAGTGTTTGATTGCCTTTGAGTAAGGCTTTCCCCAAGTCGCCGCGGCAGCCGCCAGACAACACAATCAATCCTTGTGCATGCTCAACCAACCACTGCTGATCGATCACTGGGCGGTGCTGAATATGGCCTCGGAGGTAGGCCTTGGAGATCAGCAAGGTCAAGTTCTTGTAGCCGGCTTTATCGGTCGCCAACAGGGTAAGCTGGCAAAGCTCCTCGCCAAAGGCGTCAGACTGGACCAGAAAGTCAGCGCCGATAATCGGCTTAACACCAACGTTATTGGCCGTGTTGTAGAATTTGACCAACCCACAAAGGTTACTGAAATCGGTCAGCGCCATGGCGGGCATGCCCATTTCCGCCACTTTTTTTACCAGTGGCGGCACTTTGGACAACCCATCTACCATGGAAAAGTCACTGTGGATGCGTAAATGGACAAAACGTGGCTCAGACATACGGCTCGTTACTTAACGGTAATAGGGCTGGAATTCGCCGCACGCACTAGTCAATGCCCAGTGCGCGCTTAACAGGTTTAAAACTTTTACGATGCATTGGCAGAGCGCCATGCTCGGCCAACGCCGCCATGTGGACCTTGGTGGGATAGCCTTTGTGTTGAGCAAACCCATAGTTCGGGTAAGCGGCATCCAACATGGCCATTTCATGATCGCGATCGACTTTCGCCAAGATCGAGGCGGCACTAATTTCTGCTACCCGCAGGTCACCTTTTACCACGGCCTGTGCCGGCATCGGCAAGGATGGTACCCGGTTGCCATCAATTAATGCGTAATCAGGGGTGACCGATAAGCCATCAATCGCACGCTGCATCGCCAGCATGGTCGCATTTAAGATATTCAGCGAATCGATTTCATCAGGCTCTGCGCGCCCCACTGACCAAGCCAATGCTTTTTGTTTGATTTGATCATAGAGCGCGAGCCGTTTTTTCTCGCTCAACTTTTTCGAGTCCGTTAGACCCGCAATAGGCTGAGCCGGATCGAGAATCACCGCGGCAGTGACCACGGCACCGACCAAGGGCCCACGTCCGACTTCGTCGACCCCCGCGATAAGCTGTGCGTCAGGGTAGTGAAAAGGGTGTTCAGTCATGGTCATCTAATAAATTTAATACGGCATTGGCTGCAGACGTATCCGCATCTTTGCGGATGGTGTGATGCAACTCAGTAAAGGTGGTCAACAATGCCTGGTTATCACTGTCTAATTGCGCACTGACCGCGTCAGCCAGTGCGCCTGGCTCACACTCTTCTTGCAGCAGTTCCGGCACTAAAGGCGCGTCAGCGAGAATATTGGGTAAGGAAACATACTGCGTTTTAAGCAGGCGTTTGGCAAGCCATGCCGTGACCGGCTTGACCTTGTATCCCACCACCATCGGGCGTTTAAGTAACATGCACTCTAACGCTACGGTGCCAGAAGCGAGCAGCACCGAGTCGGCGGCGCTAATCACTTGGCGCGCCGTATCATCAACCAGGGTAAATGAAAGCTCTGGCGCGATCGCTTGCCAAGCCTGCTCAAATTGCTGTCGCCGGGTTTCATTAACGAGCGCGACCACAAACCCCAAGTCCGGATATCGCGCCGCCAGTTGCTGACACGCTTGTAAAAACGGCGGAGCTAACATCGACATTTCACTGCCACGGCTGCCAGGCAGCACTGCTAACCAACGTTTTTGGCTATCTAACCCAAGAGCACGCTGCGCGGCGAGTTTGTCCACCTGCATCGGAATGCTATCGGCCATGGTATGGCCAACAAACGCACAAGGCACATTAAACCTATCGTAAAACGCTTTCTCGAAGGGCAAAAAAGCCAGAACCAGATCAGTGGCTGCAGCAATCTTAAAAATTCGCTTTTGCCGCCATGCCCACACTGATGGGCTGACATAGTGAACGGTTTTGATCCCCGCTTTTTTTAATGATGCCTCGAGACGTAAATTAAAATCTGGGGCATCGATACCAATGAACACATCCGGCGGATTAACGGTAAAATGCTTGACCAACGCCGTTTTTACTTTCAGCAAACGTGGCAGTCGTCCTAGCACTTCCACCAGCCCCATCACAGAAAGCTCTTCCATATCGAACAAGCTGTGACAGCCTTGAGCCATCATTCTTGGGCCTCCGATACCGACAAACTCAACATTAGGGTGTTGAGTCCGCATCGCTTTGATCAGGCCTTCACCTAAAACATCGCCGGAGATTTCTCCGGCGACGATTCCAACGCGTAATGGACGTTCACTCGGTAACATTAACGAATAACGCCTCGCGTCGAACGCTCAAAGAAGTCAATGAAAAGAGCCAGCGCCGGCTCGCTCTCGGCTTGCTCTGCAAGCTCTTTTTTCACTTCTTCTAAGGTTTTACCGGAGCGGTACATATTTTTATATACCGCCCGAATGGCGCGAATCGCTGATTTTTCAAACCCGCGTCGCTTCAGGCCTTCCACATTAATACCAAATGGCGCGCAATGATTGCCCTGTGCCATCACATAAGGGGGGACGTCTTGAACCACAATCGAGCCACCGCCGAGCATGGCATGGCTGCCAATCACACAGAACTGGTGAATGGCTGACATGCCACCGACAATCGCATAATCATCGACATGAACGTGGCCCGCTAAGGTAGCGTTGTTGGCAAAAATACAATGATTACCGACCACACAATCATGGGCGACGTGGGCATTAATCATAAACAGGTTGTCGCTGCCAACTTTGGTTTCGCCTTTATCTTGGACCGTACCACGGTGCATCGTCACGCTTTCACGAATGGTGTTACGATCACCGATTTCTAGCGTGGTTGGCTCCCCAGCATATTTAAGATCTTGGCACGCTTCACCAATGGAAGCGAATTGATAAATGCGATTGTCTGCGCCGATACGGGTCGGGCCTTTGATCACAACATGTGTCATCACCTCGGTACCTGTACCGATTTCAACCCCTTCGCCAATATAAGAAAAAGCGCCGATTTTTACGTTTTCGCCCAATACGACGCCGTCTTCGACAACCGCAGTGGGGTGAATGTAAGCCGTTTCGTGGATCACAATTAGATCTCTCTTCTTGCGCACTTCAGTTCCGCCGAGCAGACAACCTCGCCGTCTACTTTCGCCACCCCATTAAAGGCCGCAATACCTCGACGCTCTTTAATAAATTCCACCTCAAGCACCAATTGGTCACCCGGTGAGACCGGACGGCGGAATTTCGCATTATCAATGCTTGCAAAGTAGTATAGCTCGTTGTCTTTCGGCTTACCGAAGGTCTTAAACGCCAACAAGCCTGTTGCTTGCGCCATGGCCTCTAAAATGAGTACGCCTGGGAAAACAGGCAATTGCGGGAAATGACCCGTAAATTGAGGCTCATTGACAGTGATGTTTTTAATCGCGTGAAGGTATTGCCCTTCTTCAAAATCGATAACGCGATCAATCAACAAAAAAGGATAGCGGTGTGGTAACAGCTCTTTGATTTCGTTGATATGTAGAACTTTGTTTTCGCGAGTCAAGGTAGTATTCCCGTTCAAATCCAATACTGACTTCATTAACGCAAAACGGCCCGCGTTACTAAGGCGGGCCTGTCATCTCGGCGTTAATCTTGTTTTTCGAGCTGATTTTCCAGCTCTTTGAGCCGCTTGTGCATCTCATCAATCTTGAGTACACGCGCGGCAGTCTTCCGCCACTCGCGGTTGGGCTGCAACGGAATGCCGGACGAATACATGCCCGGCTCAGTGATTGGCCGCATCACCATCGCCATTCCCGTGATGGTCACGTTATCTGTGATTTCCATATGGCCATTAAACACGCTGGCGCCACCAATGATGCAGTGTTTACCTACCTTGAGGCTGCCTGCCATGACAGTTGCGCCGGCGATTGCCGTGTTCTCACCGATCGACACATTATGCGCAATCTGACACTGGTTGTCGATAATCACCCCATCGGCAATTTCGGTATCATCCAGTGCGCCCCGGTCAATGGTGGTGCACGCACCAATTTCGACCCGATCCCCAATCACAACGCGGCCAAGCTGAGGGATTTTCACCCACTTGCCTTTGTCATTGGCATAGCCGAAGCCGTCCGCACCGATCACGGTACCCGCTTGAATCAAGCAGTCTTGCCCTATCACTACCTCATGATAAAGGGTGACATTCGCCCAAAGCTTGGTCCGAGCGCCCACCTTTGCCCCTTTGCCGACAAAGCAACCCGCACCGATTTGCACACCATCACCAATGAGCGCGCCGGATTCAATCACCGCATTCGGTCCAATCGCCACACCTTCTCCCAACACTGCATCATCGGCCACCACCGCGGATGGGGCAATGTCGGTGGCGCAAGCTGGCGTCGAGTCGAGAATTTGCGCGACGTGGGCATAAGCCAAGTAGGGGTCTGACACCACCAAGGCGTTGCCTTGGCTGTACGATAGATCGCCCTCTTTTAGCATCACAGCGCTGGCGCGGCAGAGTGCCAAATTTTTACGGTATTTAGGGCTGGATAAGAAGGTGATTTGCCCTTCTCCCGCTGAATTCATCCCTGCAAGCGAGGTTATCGTTACAGCGCCATCTCCGTGGAGCTGTGCATCCAGTTTATCCGCTAATTCAGCGAGAGTAATCGAAACCATGGGCTCCTCGACTGTTATTTAACTGCGTTGATCACTTTTTCAGACAAGTCATCACTTGGGTTGGCGTATAAAACAGCATTGGCGTCAATCACCATGTCGTAGCCTTCTTGCTCAGCCACTTGATCGACCGCTGTCTTCAGCTTTTTGACCAGTTTAGACTCTTCTTGACCACCACGCTTGCGTTGATCTTCTTGTAACGCTTTTACTTTCAGCTTGTAATCGGACTCCATTGATTGGAGTTTACGCTGAAGCGTTACGCGCTCGTCTTCACTCATCAATTCACCATTACGCTTGAGCTTTTCCACGCCTTCAGAGAGCTTCTCTTTCAAGCGCTCAATTTCGGCCACTCGGTCTTTAAACTCACCGCGTAGCTTCTCATTGAGGTTGTTTTTCTTCGCCAATTGCGACATCACGGCCCCGGTTGATACATAGCCCACCTTCTGTGCAGCATCAGCCGCTGATGCGTACATGGACGTCGTCAATACCGCGACACTCAGTCCCGCTGCTTTCAAAAATGATTTCACAATAGTCTCCTTTCTGATCATCAGAATGTGCGCCCGATCGTGAAGGTAAAGAACTCTTCATCGTCGCCAGGCTGGCTTGTAATAGGTTTTGCGATGGAAAATACCAAAGGTGCCATCGGGGACATCCACTGCAGTGCCATACCATAAGAGGCACTGATATTGGATGGATCTGAATAATCCTTAATGTTATCTCGGCCACTGTAATTAGCAGCAGCGGATACGTCATACTCGGTATCCCACACTGAGGCGGCATCAATAAACACACTGGTACGGATTTGTTCGCGCGCTTCCTCTGAGGCGAACGGCGTTGGCACAATCAGCTCAGCACTGGCGCGTGCCATAGCGTTACCACCGACGGAGTCTGAAGAGCCGTAATCCCCTTCATTCGTTTCCACATCATCACTATTTGGCTGAGGTGAACCATCCTTTTCATAGACTGCTTTAGGACCTACAGAGTTCGAACGGAAGCCGCGCAGTGACGAGAAGCCACCGGCGTAATAGTTCTCATAAAACGGCAGCATGTGATCTTGGCCATTGGTTTGCCCATAACCGTTACCATACGCAAGTCGGCCACGCATCAACAGCGTAAACTCGTGCTCTTGTGTCAGCGGCACGTATTGGCGGATGTCATACTGCATTTTAAAGTACTGTACATCCGAGCCGGGTACCGTCATCCGATACGAGGCACGTTGGTAATTACCTGCGGTTGGGAAATAGCCGCGGTTGAGGTTGTTGCGCGTCCAGGATACTGAAATATCAAAGTCGTCAACTTCCAAGCCTTCATTGTGATTAAGATTATCTTGGTGAAGGTCTAAGAACTTATCAATTTGATAATAACGGCCGAGGTTCTCAATCTTGTTGTGCGTGTACCCTAGCGAGAAATCAATCGAGTTCAGCTCATCAGTCCAAAAACCCCAGGTGAGGTTGGTACCGTAACTTTGGTTGGTATACTCAACGATGTTAGCGTCACGGGCTTCAAACTCGTTATAGAATACCTTACCGCCCAGGCTCACACCGTCGAGCGTAAAGTAAGGATCACGGTACTCAAGCGTCAGGTTTTTGCGATAGTCGTTGACCATGGCGTTGATACCGAACCGGTTCCCAGTGCCCGCAAAGTTATCTTGCTGTAAGCCGAGCTGTAAGCTCGCGCCTGACTCAGTGCCATAACCGATACCAAAGTTGATACTACCTGAGTTAGCTTCTTTAACTTTGTAGTTAACGTCGACTTGATCATCAGTGCCTGGTACGCGCTGAGTGTCCACTTCAACATTCTGGAAAAAGCCGGTTCGACTGAGACGCTCTTTACCGCGGGTGACCGCTTTTGAGTTAAGCCAAGTGCCTTCAAGCTGTCGCATTTCACGGCGCAATACTTCATCTTTGGTGGTGGTGTTGCCTGAAAAACGGACATTGCGCACGTAAATACGCTTTCCTGGCTCGACATTGACCGTTAACGACACTTGCTGATTGTCATCATCAAAGCTGGGTAAGGTGTTCACTTTGGGGTAGGCAAAGCCTGTCTCGCCTAAGTGGCGTTTGATCGCCTCTTCAAGTGCAGTCACTTTATCACCGTTATAGGTATCACCACGGGTGAAGGTGACTAATGAACGGTAAATCTCTTCATTCTGTGGATCACCACGAAAGTCCAAATCAGCGACCTGATAAGGCTTGCCTTCGTTGACATTCAAGGTGATGTAGACCCCTTTTTTGTCAGGTGAGATAGCCACTTGTGTCGACTCAACACGGAACTTAAGGTAACCGCGATTGAGATAAAAACTGCGTAGTTTTTCAAGATCGCCTGCAAGAACCTGTTTTTGGTACTTTTCGTTGGCGAGGAAGTTCCACCACGGCACGTCGGCACGCAAATCAAAATTGTCACGCAGCTGCTCATCACTGAACACGTCATTGCCGACAAAGTTAATTTGCTCAATTTTGGCCGATACGCCCTCAGTGAAAACAAATTTCAAATCGGCACGATTACGCGGCAAGGGAGTAACCACCGCTTTCACCGACGCACTGTACTTACCGACGCTGTAGTAAAAGTCTTCAAGACCTTTTTCGATTTTGCTCAGTTGGGTGCGATCGAGCGCTTCACCGACACGAAGGCCTGACGATGTCAGGTTCTCTTTTAGCTGCTCTTCCTTAATCGCCTTATTCCCTGAAAAGGAAATACTGGCAATGGTCGGACGCTCTACCACTTTGACCAGCAGTGCTTCGTCATCGCGGTAAACTCGCACATCCTCAAAGTTACCAGAGGCAAAAAGTGCATTGATAATGTCAGCCACATCGTCGTCGTCCACTTTGTCGCCGACACGCACTGGCATTGACAACAAAGCGGCCCCTAGACTGACTCGTTGCAGTCCCTCAAAGCGGATATCGCTGACTTGAAATGTGTCAGCATGCGCCATACTACTGCTTACTAAAAGAGACGCTATTAATAGTTTTTTCATCGCCATCTGCTATCTGACTTATCCTTGAATACTAACCGTTTAAAGTCGGGCGAAGTCGTTAAACAATGCCACTGCCATTGCCATCATCAACACGGCAGCGCCGATTCGATACCCAAAGTCCTGCACACGCTCCGATACCGGTCGCCGTGTGACAGCCTCAATCCCAAAGAACAGCAAATGGCCGCCATCCAATATGGGCAGAGGGAGTAAATTGATAATGCCTAGGTTCACACTAATCAGTGCCATAAACCCTAAAAATGAGATCAGCCCGATCTCCGCGGTCATCCCCGCGCCTTTTGCTATCGATATTGGGCCACTCAAATTATTCACCCCAACATCGCCGGTAATCAGTTTTTTGATCATATTGACCGTCATACTGATCACTTGGCCTGTTTTCCCCACTGCCTCCGGTATCGCTGCGAATGGTCCATACTGTTGGGTGAATCGATATGACTCGGGCCACTCGTCCATTTGTGGCGCAATGCCAGCATAGCCTGTGACCTCACCATGACTGCGACGCGCATCCGGCGTTAATACCACAGATTGACGCTGTCCCTGTCGCAATATTGTCAGCGACAGGGCTTGGTCTGGGCTCGCTTTAATCATCTCGACCAAGCGCTGCCATGACGACAGCTCGGTATCAGCCACTGCAATAATTTTGTCGCCTTGCTTGAGACCCGCTTGCTCTGCCGCGCTTCCTTCTACCACTTGCGCGATCGATAAAGTAATCGCAGGGCGATAGGGGGTGATCCCCAGCGTCGTCAGAGGTGATTGGTGCTCTGGGTCAAACTGCCATTGGCGTAAATCCAGTTGATAGTCTCTGCCATAACTAGACGTTGGGCTCGGTTTGGCGGTGAGGGTCATGCTCTCATCACCAATGTGACCCATCAACGCAAAATTAACAGCTTGCCAATCAGCGGTTTCGACGCCTGAAACCTGGGTTAGTTCCATACCTGGTTCAATTCCCGCTTCTGCCGCGATCGAATTGGGTGCAATTTCACCAATCACAGGTTTGACGGCAGGAACACCTATCATCATCACCAGCCAGTATGCAAAAACGGCAAATACGAAATTAGCGATGGGGCCAGCGGCAACAATAGCACTGCGCTGCCACAAAGGCTGGTTGTTAAATGCGCGTGGTTTATCGGCATCCGGCACCGCTTCGATGCGCTCGTCCAGCATTTTGACATAGCCGCCAAGGGGGATCGCGGCAATCACATATTCGGTGCCATCCTTACCAAATTTCCGCCACAATGCGCGACCAAAACCAATGGAAAAGCGCTCCACTTTCACGCCACAACGGCGAGCCACCCAAAAATGGCCGAACTCGTGAATCGCAACCAGTATGCCCAACGCGACGATAAACGCCGCTGCATTCCATAGAAACCCGCTCATGGTGTCACCTTAGCAATCTGCTCATTTGCAGTGATGCGCGCTATTCTATCCAGCTCAAATAAGCAATCCAAGCTTGTTGGCGTAGGAAGCGAGGACTGGGTCAAAACCTGTTCATTGATACGCGCAATATCCATAAACCCGATTTTTCCTGCCAAAAAGGCTGCCACCGCCTGTTCGTTGGCCGCATTCAAGCTCGTCGTCGCCGCTTGTCCTTGCTCGCAGGCCGCGATCGCGAGCGATAAGCAGGGATATCGTCGAGCATCCGGTGCCATAAAGGTAAATTCGCCAATTTGGGTAAAATCCAGCGGCGCAACGGAGGCATGAACACGCTCAGGGTACCCCATCGCATGAGCAATAGGGGTACACATATCTGGCGTCCCTAATTGTGCTAACACCGAGCCGTCACACATTTGCACCATGGAGTGGATCACTGACTGAGGATGGATCACCACCTCCAGCTGTTCAGGCTTGGCGTTGAATAACCAACGCGCTTCTATGTATTCCAAGCCTTTATTCATCATGGTGGCTGAGTCGACTGAGATTTTAGGGCCCATCGACCAGTTCGGATGTGCGACTGCCTCTTCGACGCTCACATTGGCAAGACTTTGCGGTTCGCGATAACGGAACGGGCCACCAGAGCCGGTTAACAGGATTTTGCTGACCCCCGAGGCATGAAGATCGCAACGCCCAGGTGTGTGTTGAACCGCCTGCGGCAAGCATTGAAAAATGGCATTGTGTTCACTGTCGATAGGGAGCAGCTCGGCGCCATACTGGTAAACGGCGTCAATAAAGAACTGTCCAGACATCACTAGGGCTTCTTTATTGGCAAGCAGAACACGTTTGCCCGCCTTCACCGCCGCCATGGTCGAGGATAACCCTGCCGCCCCAACCACGGCAGCCATCACCATATCTACCTCAGGTAGCGAAGCCAGTTGACACAGCCCCTCCTCTCCAGCAAGCACCTCGGTAGCTAGGCCTTTGCTCGCGAGTCTTTTCCTGAGCTGCTGAGCCGCATCGTGGTCGGCCATCGCCGCATAAGCGGGCTGCCAACAAAGACACAAAGCGGTCATTTTTTCCACATTGGTATGGGCAGCCAGTGCCACTACCTTATACTGCTCAGGGTTCGCTTCAACCACTTTCAATGTGCTTGAACCAATCGAACCTGTCGCGCCTAACACGGTGATTTTTTGCATTTCAACGACTCGTTTCACTTAATTCGCAAACGCGAAGTACAACACGGTAAAAACAGGGAATGCCGCCGTCAGACTATCAATACGATCGAGAATGCCGCCGTGACCGGGCAGCAGGTTCCCGCTGTCTTTAATCCCTGCCACACGCTTAAACATGCTTTCCGCGAGATCCCCCAATACCGACGCAAGGGCCGTCACCATTGCAATCGCCAACAAGATACCGAGGTTGGCAAAATGAAGCTCGAGGACATGGGCGCCAAGCCAGGTCACACCGACCGCTGCGGAAAGTCCACCCAGCAACCCTTCGAGGGTTTTATTAGGGCTTACCGCCGGCGCCATTTTGTGTTTGCCAAATTTCTTTCCGGCAAAGTAAGCGCCACTATCGGCGCACCACACCAATACAAAGACCAGCAAGACTAGCTTCGCACCGTAATAGGTCGAAAACTGATAGTCCGCCGCCCGCAATAACAACACACTCCACATAAACGGCAGCATAGTAAGCAGGCCAAAGACAAGACGGAGTAGCTTGCTGTGAGTCCAATAGTTACCCGAGCGCGGGAACGCGAGCACTAAAACGGTGGCAAACAGCCACCACGCCGCCCCCGCAGCAGCAACCGCAAAAGGCGGAAAACGTACGTGCCCCAATGCCATGGCATCAAAAGGGAGAGCAAACAGAGACAATGCCAACGCAGCAGCGGGAATGATAAAAGTCAGCAGGCGTGAAGACGCTGAAACAAATTGCGTCCACTCCCATAGCCCAATAAGCGTGACGACCGCTATCGCTGCCACAAAGGCAGGAAAGGGTAAGTAGAAGACGCCCGCGACCACTAACGGGACTAATAAAGCCGCGGTTAAAACTCGTTGTTTGAGCAAACTGATTCCTCGTGGTTACTTATCCGTTGTTATCATGGCTTTGATTTGCTCGCCCGTGCAACCAAACCGTCGCTCCCGGTTGACGTACCAAGCCACAGCATCATACAAACTCTGTTCGTTGAAGTCCGGCCAATATTGCTCGGTGAAACACAGCTCGGCATAAGCGGCTTGCCATAAAATAAAGTTACTAATGCGACACTCCCCGCTGGTGCGGATCATCAAGTCCACATCCGGCAAGTCGGCCAACATGAGATGGCGCGCAATATCTTGTTCACCAATATCATTGGGCTGCAACTGTCCTGCCGCGACTTCTTCAGCCACACGGCGTGTTGCCTGAGTGATGTCCCACTGCCCACCATAATTGGCAGCAATATTGAGCACTAAACGGTCATTGTCGGCCGTTAGGGCTTCGGCTTCGGCTATTTTGGCTTGCAGTGACGGGCTAAAGCGAGAGGTATCACCGATGATGCGTAGTTGCACCCCATGACTGTCGAGTCGTTTGACTTCACGAGAAAGCACATTGATAAACAGCTCCATCAATACACTCACTTCGTCTTCAGGGCGACGCCAGTTCTCGCTGCTAAATGCAAACAAGGTGAGGGCTTTGACCCCGATTTCAGACGCTGCTTTCACCGTTTTACGCACCGCTTTCACACCCGCTTTATGTCCAAACACACGGGCTTTGCCTCGTGCCTTGGCCCAGCGTCCATTACCGTCCATGATCACGGCAATGTGCTGCGGTAAAGCGGCAGATTCGAGCTGCGCATCAAGAGACTGGGAACTCATGTTTCTCCTTGGCAAATAAAAAGCGCTGTACTGCACGCACAGCGCTTTAGCATCGGCGGTAAAGTCTAATGAGATTTAGACTTCCATCAACTCTTTTTCTTTTGCATCAAGAAGTGCATCAACATTCTTGACTGCTTCGTCAGTCAACTTTTGAATATCATCTTGCGCACGACGTTCGTCATCTTCAGAGATTTCTTTGTCTTTAAGCAGCGCCTTAAGCTCATTGTTAGCGTCACGGCGAATGTTACGAATGGCCACACGGCCTTGCTCGCCTTCGGCACGCACTACTTTCACCATGTCTTTACGACGCTCTTCGGTCAGCGGCGGCAAAGGGACACGGATCACGGTGCCGGCAGAGGCTGGGTTGAGACCCAAGTCTGAGGTCATGATTGCTTTTTCAACCGCTTGAGTCACTTGCTTGTCGTATACGCTGATCGCCAACGTACGCGCATCTTCAGCCACGATAGAGGCGAGCTGATTAAGTGGCGTTGGAGCCCCATAATACTCGACAGTGATCCCCTCCAGTAAACTGGGGTGAGCACGGCCTGTGCGCAATTTACCTAGCGTGTGTTTTAGCGCCTCTACACTTTTATCCATACGCGCTTTCGCGTCGTCTTTTATGTTATTAATCACGGGAGTATCCTTGCGATTGAATTAGTTTGTAAGATTATGCCACCAATACCGGCTTAGCTGTTAGTGATCAAAGTGCCTTCTGCCTCGCCCATCACGACACGGCGCAATGCACCTGGCTTGTTCATATTAAAGACACGAAGTGGCAACTTATGATCGCGTGCTAACGTAAATGCGGCCAAATCCATCACTTTCAACTCTTTTTCTAAAACATCTTGATATGTCAGCGAGTCATAAAGCGTTGCATCCGGGTTTTTGGTTGGATCATCACTGTAAACACCATCAACCTTGGTTGCCTTAATCACGATATCAGATTCAATTTCGATACCGCGTAAGCACGCCGCCGAATCCGTGGTGAAGAAAGGGTTACCTGTCCCGGCGGAGAATATCACCACGCGACCATTGCGAAGCTGGCTAATCGCTTCTGCCCAATTGTAGCTATCACACACGCCATTCAAGGGAATAGCTGACATCACTCGCGCGTTCACATAGGCACGATGAAGTGCGTCACGCATTGCCAATCCGTTCATCACGGTGGCTAACATACCCATGTGATCGCCCACAACACGGTTCATTCCCGCCTCAGCAAGACCAGCACCACGGAATAGATTACCGCCGCCGATAACCAAACCCACTTGAACACCCAGCTCGACCAGTTCTTTGATTTCTTGCGCCATGCGATCTAGCACGGCGGGATCAATCCCGAATCCATCATCGCCCTGCAGGGCTTCACCACTAAGTTTAAGTAAAATTCGTTGATAAGCTGGCTTAGGATTTGTAGTCATTTCACTACCTTTCTATTAGGCACTAGTTAGGGAAGAAGGTTATGGAAGACCGCGGCGAGCACCGCGGTCTGAGTCAGAAAAATTAGCTTTGTTGTGCCGCAGCAACTTCTGCAGCAAAGTCTACTTCTTCTTTCTCGATGCCTTCGCCCACTTCAAAGCGGATGAAGTCGGTCACTTCGGCACCTTTCTCTTTCAGCATTTGGCCCACAGTTTGTGATGGGTCCATGACGAATGCTTGACCCGTCAGAGAAATTTCACCGGTGAATTTCTTCATGCGGCCAGCAACCATTTTCTCTGCGATGTCAGCAGGCTTGCCTGATTCCATTGCGATATCAACCTGAATTTGCTTCTCTTTCTCTACCACGTCGGCAGGTACATCTTCAGGGTTAACATAGTCAGGCTTAGACGCTGCAATGTGCATAGCCACGTGCTTGATGGTTTCTTCGTCCGCTTTTGCCGCAACGATAACACCGATGCGACCGCCGTGACGGTAAGAACCCACTTTCTCGCCTTCGATGAATGAAACACGACGGATATCCATGTTTTCACCGATTTTCGCGACGAGATCAGCACGCTGCTGTTCAAATTTTTCTTTCAGCGCGTCGATTTCAAGGCCTTCAGCCAGTGCAGTTTCAGCAACTTGATCAGCAAATTCCGCGAAGTTTGCGTCTTTTGCAACGAAGTCAGTTTCACAGTTGATCTCAACGATCGCTGCTTTGCCTTCGTTTTCTTTCACTAGGATCACGCCTTCAGCCGCAACACGGCCAGCTTTTTTCGCTGCTTTTGCCGCACCGCTCTTACGCATGTTCTCGATTGCCACTTCGATATCTGCGTTCGCTTCAACCAGTGCTTTTTTACATTCCATCATGCCAGCGCCAGTGCGCTCGCGAAGTTCTTTAACCAGGGCAGCGGTAACAGTTGCCATTGTTCAATCCTCGATTCGAAACTATTTGGGTAAAAAACAGGGGCCCGAAATCGGCCCCTGCTAACCATACTTAGCTTACAGCATGAAAGATGACACGCTGATGGCTAAGAACGCTCACAAGGAGCTGTCGTCTTATTCAGCGACTTCAACCAGCTCGTCTTCTGCTTGCGCAACGATGTCTTGGCTACGGCCTTCTTTGTAAGCGTCAGACGCGGCATTCAGGTAAAGCTGGATAGCGCGGATTGCGTCATCGTTACCTGGAATGACGTGGTCAACGCCGTCTGGGTTAGAGTTAGTATCTACCACTGCAAATACTGGGATACCCAGGTTGTTCGCTTCTTTGATGGCAATGTGCTCGTGATCCGCATCGATAACGAACATTGCATCAGGCAGGCCGTTCATGTTCTTGATACCACCCAGTGATTTGTCGAGCTTTTCCATCTCACGGGTGTACATCAGTGCTTCTTTCTTGGTCAGCTTCTCAAACGTACCGTCAGTAGACTGAGTTTCCAGGTCTTTCAGACGCTTGATAGATGTACGAACGGTTTTCCAGTTAGTGAGCATGCCGCCCAACCAACGGTTGCTTACATAAAACTGCTCGCAGTTTTCTGCTGCCGCTTTTACCGCTTCGCTTGCTGCGCGCTTAGTACCAACGAACAGGACTTTACCTTTACGCTCACCGATTTTTGACAGTTCAGCCAAAGCATCGTTAAACATTGGTACAGTTTTCTCAAGGTTGATGATGTGCACCTTGTTACGTGAACCAAAGATGAAAGGCTTCATTTTTGGGTTCCAGTAACGAGTTTGGTGACCGAAGTGTACGCCCGCCTTGAGCATGTCGCGCATTGAAACAGTAGCCATGATAATTTCCTCTTGGGGTTAGGCCTCCACATATCCCATTCACCGACCCGCTGAGGGCACCCCGGTTAATGTGTCGATATGTGTGTGATTTAAAATAAAAAGTATTGAGTGAAGACCATCAAACTGAAACCCAGCTCGGCTAGATTGATCACAATGACGGTTTTCGGCGCGCTTTATACCACAAAAACACCAGCAAAATCCAGCAATATTGCGCATTCGGTCAAGCGTGGTTGCCACTGCATCTCATCGGGATCCTGCCCCTTTTGGTTTCCAGAATGCAGATGGCTTGGTACCATAGCGCCACATCATACGGCTGATCACCTCAGTCACTGCGACAAGCGTAGCAGGTCTGGGCKGCTGTGCTCGATGATACCGAGCGTGAAAAGATCCGGCTCTCGTTCTTATCGTCATCATTGAGCGACCCAAATTAAAGTGAGAAAGCAAAATGACAATCCCGATTAAAACAGAAGAAGAAATTGAAAAAATGCGCGTCGCTGGCCGCTTGGCGTCCGACGTGCTCGTCATGCTTGGCGACCATGTAAAACCCGGTATCACTACGCGTGAGCTGGATGACATTGCCCACCAATACATGACTGAAGTGCAAGGCACCACGCCGGCTACCTTGGACTACCACGGTTTTCCAAAGTCAATGTGCACCTCGATTAACCACGTGATTTGTCACGGCATTCCGAATGATAATGATGTGTTGCAGGATGGCGATATTGTCAATATCGATGTGACCGTGATTAAAGATGGCTACCATGGCGATACCTCAAAGATGTTTTTAGTCGGAGAGGTCTCTTTGGAAGACAAACGTCTTTGTCGTGTGACACAAGAAAGTCTCTATCACGCGATCAAAAAGGTAAAACCGGGGGCTACCGTGGGTGAGCTCGGGACCGCCATTCAAAAATTCATTAAAAATAGCAATACACGCTACTCTATCGTGAAAGAGTACTGTGGGCATGGCATTGGTGCGAGCTTCCATGAAGACCCTCAAGTGGTGCACTACAAAAATAATGATCGCACTGTACTCAAACCTGGCATGTGCTTCACCATTGAGCCTATGATTAATGCAGGTAAATACGGTACCGTGCTCGATGAAGACGACGGCTGGACGGTATACACCATCGACGGTAAAAAATCGGCCCAGTGGGAGCACACCCTGCTGGTCACCGAGACGGGCGTCGAGGTATTAACGTTGAGAGAGGAAGAAAACCTCCCGCGTTACATCAACCACTAATCCAACCCTTAAAAGCCGGCTTCGCTCCGGCTTTTTTTTGCGCAAAGGATCGCCATGACAGACACAGTGATTACGCCACAACACCTTGAGGATGATCAGCTCGACCCCATCACCCTCAAAGCCCAATTTCAGCAATTGCTTGAACAGCAAAAACAGGACTTTTTGGCCAATGTTCCTGTGGCGGAATTGGTGTGCCAGCGCACCGATTATATGGATGCCTTACTGGCACGCTTGTGGCATCACTTTGGGTTCGCACACACCTCACTTGCCTTAGTCGCGGTGGGGGGATATGGTCGGCGCGAACTGCACCCTCTGTCGGATATCGATTTACTCCTGCTCTGCCAGGCCCCATTAGATGCTCACCAGCAACAAAGTTTAAGCGATCTGCTTACTCTTTTATGGGATTTAAAGCTCGAAGTCGGCCACAGTGTACGCACCGTCGACGAGTGCATTCGGGTTGGGCTGGACGATTTGACTGTCGCCACCAACTTACAAGAATCTCGCTTATTATGTGGTGACGCGCAGCTTTTTGATGCGCTTGAAACGCGCGTGCATGATGACAGCTTTTGGCCCAGCGAACGGTTTTATCAAGCCAAAGTTGAAGAACAAAAAGCCCGCCACCGCCGCTATCATGACACCGCCTACAAGCTTGAGCCTGATTTGAAACTCAGTCCTGGCAGCCTGCGCGATATTCACACCTTATCGTGGATTGCGCGCCGTCACTTTGGTGCCACCAGCTTACGAGAGATGAGTGATTTTGGCTTTTTAACCGACGCGGAATATCGCGAGCTCAATGAGTGTCAAAATGTATTGTGGCGAATTCGCTTTGCGCTTCACCTTGAGCTGCGCCGTTACGACAATCGCCTCACCTTCGCGCATCAAACATCGGTCGCGGAACTACTCGGTTACCGCGGTGAAGGGAATCGTGCGGTCGAAACCATGATGAAAGACTTCTTCCGCACACTTGGGCGGGTCGGTGAGCTCAACAAAATGCTGCTACAAATCTTTGATCAAGTGATCATCGATAATGGTCGCGCTGGAGAAATCGACGTCTTAAGTGATGATTTTCAGCGCTGCGGACGCACCATCGAAGCGCGCAAACCCGCGCTATTTCAAGCGCGACCGGAAACCATTCTCGACATGATGCTGCATATTGCCAATGACACGTCGATTGAAGCGATTGCAGCGCCTACCCTGCGGCAGTTGCGTACAGCAAGACGTCGACTCAATCACTTTTTGTGTCAGCAAGAAGACGCACGCGAAAAATTCATGGCCTTGGTTCGTCACCCCAATGCGCTGCACAAGGCCTTTGGCTTAATGCATCGCCACGGGGTGATGTCAGCCTACTTACCACAGTGGAGTCAAATTGTTGGGCAGATGCAGTTTGACTTGTTCCATGTCTACACGGTTGATGAGCACACGATCCGACTGCTCAAACATATGCGCTTATTTGATGACGAGGCCAACCGAGACCGCCATCCGATCTGTTGTGATGTCTTCCCCCGTTTAGCACGCCGCGAGCTTTTATCGATTGCAGCCATTTTCCATGACATTGGCAAGGGACGTGGCGGGGATCATAGCGAAATTGGCGCCATTGAATCGCATGATTTTTGTTTAGAGCATGGCTTGTCAAAACCAGAAGCGAATATTGTTAGCTGGCTCGTCCGTAATCACTTATTGATGTCCGTCACCGCACAGCGCCGCGATATATACGATCCTGATGTTATCACCGATTTTGCCAAAGAAGTGCGCGACGAAGAACGACTGGATCTCCTCCTTTGTCTCACCGTCGCAGACATTAATGCCACCAACCCAGACTTATGGAACAGTTGGAAGCGCACACTGATCGCAGAGCTGTATTACTCTACACAAAAAGCGCTCCGCCGAGGCTTAGAAAACCCGCCAGATGTGCGTGAACGCATTCGTCATAACAAACATTTAGCGGCTGCCATGTTACGTAAGCAAGGCCATAGCCCGAGGGATATAGAAGTGTTATGGCAGCGTTTCAAGGCGGACTACTTTCTGCGCCATACCCATAAACAAATTGCTTGGCACAGTGAGCATCTCCTTCATCACACCGGCGACGCCCCACTGGTGCTGGTAAGTAAAAAAGCAACCCGTGGCGGGACCGAGATTTTTGTTTACTGCCAAGACCGGCCCAGTTTGTTTGCGCGCGTGGTAGCGGCTCTCGATAAGAAAAACCTGAGCGTCCATGATGCACAAGTGATGACCAGTAAAGATGGTCACGCCCTCGATACCTTTATGGTGCTAGACCAAAATGACGATGCCATTCCTCTTGACCGTCACCCGAGCATTATCAAAGGGGTCAGCAAGGCGCTCGGAGAAACCGGGACAATGACTATCCCCAAACGGCGAGCACCGCAAAAACTTCAGCATTTTTCGGTTAAAACCCAGGTACTTTTCTTACCCACGAAAAACGGTCGTCGCACATTGATGGAGCTAGTAGCACTCGACACACCTGGACTACTGGCTCGGGTCGGGGCCGTCTTTGCGCGCCAAAATGTCAGTGTCCATGCCGCTAAAATCACCACCATTGGCGAGCGCGCCGAAGACTTTTTTATCGTCACCGACGCAGAGAACCAAGCATTAACTTCCGAGCATCAGGAACAGTTAAAAGCGGCACTGGAGAAAGCGCTCGCTCGCGCCAAGTAACAAGCACCCCCATCAACTATGCTAAGCGGCGGTGAGTTCGTCGCTTAATAGAGAAAACATTCAACCATGAGGTGGCTATGTATCAGCAGTTGAAAAATATCGGTATTGAACATCCGGAAAAGATTGAGCGTTATTCTCTGCGTCAAGAAGCCAGTTATGACACGCTCAAAGTGTACTTCAGCAAGCAAAAGGGCGACCTTTTTGCGCGAAGCATGAAATTTAAGTATCCACGCCAGCGGAAAAATGTGGTTGTCGACAGTGGCACCGGACGCTCTCGAGAGGTCACTGAGATCAACCGCAGCTTGTCTCTGGTGATCGATGAACTGGATCGTATCGTTCAGCACGAGCACACCGAACAAGACGTGAAGCAAAAAGTACTCACCGATCTCCGTCATCTGGAAAAAGTGGTCGCCAGTAAGATTGCCGAAATCGAAGCCGAGCTAGATAAGCTCTAACACGTATATTGGTGCGGCCTGCAAGGTGCGGCCTGCAAGGTGCGGGCTGCAGCGGGCTGTTTACGCCAAGGAGGTTGTGCAAGGCACATCCCACTCCAATGCCGACAGGACACGCTGCCACGTGGTATCGAGCGGCGCCTGTACCTTGACCGTCTCAGCGCTAACGGGATGGATAAACTGCATCTCATTGGCATGAAGTAAAAGCTGATGGCAGTGAAAATGCTCGCGGAAAACACGATTGTGCCTTCCGTCGCCATGCGTAGTATCGCCAATAATCGGATGACTGAGGTGATGCATGTGGCGACGCAATTGGTGTTTTCTTCCCGTTTGCGGCTGCATCGCCACGAGGCTATAGCGGCTGGTCGCATACCGTCCTGTTGCGATAGGCAGCTCCACCGATGCCAGCGGTTGATAATCCGTCACGGCCGGTTTGGCCGTGGGCGGCTGGCTCGCCTTTTTATCTGCTATTTTGTCTTGTTCTTCCACCAGTGGGTAATCGAGTCGACTGGCTTCTGTGATCCAGCCTCTGACCACCGCATAGTAGGCTTTTTTAATCTGCCCTTGCGCAAACTGAGGCATCATCAAGGACGCCACCTCGCTCGACAGCGCAAACACCAACACACCAGACGTCGGTTTATCGAGTCGGTGTAAAGGGTAAACATGCTGACCAATCTGATCCCTTAGTGTCTGCATAACAAAACGCGTTTCCCCTTTATCCAGCCACGAACGATGGACCAGCATCCCTGCAGGCTTGTTCACCACAACCAATGACTCATCGCGGTATAAAATGGATAACGGTTGTTCACTCATCATTGGGTTAAAAGCGCATCAATACGATAAGTCACTTTGACCACCGCCGTCGCCCCTTGCTGCTCTTTCATCGCTTCTTCCACATAGGGGGCGATTTCAAAATTTCTTGGCAACGGCTGGCGAGCAACCACCAAGGCACGCATTTTGGGTATAAATATCCACTGTAACCACTCATGGCAATCAAGCGTATCCACCGCAAACGGTTCGCGGCTGGCCAGTCGTTTAGGTGATGGTGGCTCGGACTGGAGCAGGTCACACGCATCTAACACTTGCTCAAGCTCATCCAGAAGTTGCTCACACTGTTGGTAAAGTGTCATTGACAATCCCATCATTACTCAAATTAGAAACCGCGAAGCATAGCATGATCCCGACAAAGACAACATCAACAAGACAAGCATCTAGCCGGGAAAAACTGATATACTCGCGCGCATCAAGCGATAACTAAGAGCGGACATCATGGAAACGGTTCACGCCCTCAGCGCCCTATTCGACCACGCCGGTTGTCAATTCAGTATTTACGACCTAGGCCGTCGTGTTTGTCAACTGGATGAAACGGCCTTTCGTGCGGTTGAGGCCAATCAACAACCTTACCCTTACCCCTTGCGTCAACACGCGCATATGGCTATCGCCTTTTGGCCGCCAGGCGGCGCTCCTTGGGTATGGTTCTTAAAAATGCCTCTCGATGAACGCGGCCTCCTCAATCACACCGCGATGGGAGACTTTTTACAGTATGTCAGCGCGGCCATGGGAGAGCGCTTAACCGCCACACCGAATAAAGAGCAGCGTGAGAAACTGGCCAATAACCCCTATACGTTTACGCCCACCGACGACAAAATGGCGATGTTTCATGCCACATTGACCTATCAACTGGGCCGGCCAGCTAGCCAGTATTATGATCATGCACAGCATTATTTAAATGGCGAGCTTGGCTGGGATAATTGGCAAGGGGTGGGCCTACAAGGGCTCGCTGATACCTGTGTACGCATGGCCGAGCAAAACAATGCCACTCGCGTCCGCAAAGCGCTCAATCATCTACCGACCACACCATTGTACGCCCTTCTCGGGTGCTTGGAGCACTGCCAAATCAATGACAAACTCGCGGCAAGCTTGCGCGATATGTTTCAGCAAATGTGTCAGACGCAAGAGGTTGATATTTTTTTGGTCAGCGCATTAATCCGCGCACATGCGGGCGCCCCATCAGCCACTCGGCATCAACTGATTGATGCGGTACTTGATCGCGCTGAATTACACCATCGCGAGATTTTTGTCGCGATAGCCGGTCGCTGCTGGCATCACTTGACCGATGGTGCTGCTCTGGATCGCTTTTTGATTACTCTCGCCGATCAGCACGATGCGACGTTATTTCAACAGATTTATGCGGATCTGGTGATGTTACCTCCCCTTCGTGGCGCGCTATTGGGTCGTTTACATGGCCATACATCACCCGCCCTGACTCAAGCAATGGCACGCATGCAGCA
This sequence comes from Salinivibrio sp. ML290, assembly GCF_001995695.1. Classification (NCBI taxonomy): domain Bacteria; kingdom Pseudomonadati; phylum Pseudomonadota; class Gammaproteobacteria; order Vibrionales; family Vibrionaceae; genus Salinivibrio; species Salinivibrio sp. ML290. The sequence continues at coordinate 35,717 of NZ_MUEY01000017.1, forward strand.
AGCGGTGAAGCAAACCCACCATGATCACTGATCTATTGACCATTCTCTTGGTTGTTGTCGCCGCTTTACTGTTCTGGCAACAGCGGCGACAATCCGAGCAAGCGCACCAGTACATTCGCCAATACTGCCAGCGGATGGAGTTGCAATTATTGTCTATCGCACGAGGCCGTCACACCATACGGAGAACTGAGCAAGGGTGGCAATGGCTCACTCAATACTGGTTCGAGTTTTCTGCCACCGGGGATGATCATTATATCGGTCACGCTCAGCTTCGAGGGTTAAGATTAAAGGCTATAGACACACCGGTTCATGCGATGCCAAGAGCAGGCCAAACCGACGGTTAGATGTCACCCGACAACGCCAACCATGTTGATACTAAAAAGGCGGGGATAATTATTCGCGCGACGTGAAAAGCTGTACTAGATTAGAAGTATGGTGCACACGCAAGGTTAGTGCTAACGGTGCGTGACAGGGAGTCACCGGTGTCGGTTTAACCGGCCAGAAAAAAGGAAAGGGCGCAGCTTGCGCCGCGCCCTAGAGTTTTACTTGCAGCCATCCTGCTACTAAAAGGTGCTCCCTGCATCATTCCTTGATCAGTCGCCGAATCCTTCAGCGTCGTTCCATGTCTCTCCGTCTTGGAGGTGTCCTTTCGTCATCCTGACAAACCGAAATTCCCGTTTTCGATAAGCTCTCCATCCTGGAGGTGTCCATGACTTCGTCCTGAAGTAGTCCTTAAGCCCCCATCCTGGGTTGTCCTAAGTCTTCCTGACGTACAAGCTTCCTGCTTGTAGAGAACGGCTCCATCCGTTGTCCTTTTTGCAATCCATGCCAGCGCTTCTTCCTGAAGTACTGCCTCATCCTGAGGTACCAAGTCCTTGGTGATTCCTGTTCCCTGTGTCAGTTCCCTTCCGACACCGATAAGATTACGCGACTGAGCGTTTGGTACAAGCCATTCTCACCTGCTCAATCTCTCATTTTTTATCTTAAACCAAAGAATAAACAGTAAGCACATGTAATAGAAGAAAAAATAAAAACAAGGGGGTCAATTTTCGTAGCAAGATTCTGCTTTTATCCCACGCTCTTGTAAGAGATATCTCACACGGAGCAGGGATCTTTTCTATGCATTGTCCTATGCTCACAGGCACCGCTTTCATCACAACATGGGGCGGAGGCTGCTACTATAGTGAGTATAGACGCGTATCGAGCAGCCAGGAGGGACAATGGAAACCTTTCAACACGACTTACAGCACCTGTTTGAGCAGCTGGGCTTAGCAACCGATAAGGCCTCAATTGAGCACTTCCTATCCAGCCACTGTTTGGTTGAAGGGCAAACACTGGTCGATGCCCCATTTTGGAACGCGGCACAACGGGCGTTTATTGATGAAGCCATAAAGGAAGACGCGGATTGGGCGGAACAGGTTGATATGCTTGATGCGCTGCTGAGAAAGCCCTAATCTTTCTCTCTCCTGTTCTGTCGCTAGGATTAACTGATGAGCTATCAAGCTGAGCTGGCGCGAGCACTCAAGGTGCTCGACGCAAAAGGGCAAACCGTCACCGTGGCAAAGGTGAAAGCCCAATTGACAACGCAAGTCCCCCTCCCCTTGATTATTCAAGCGGTGAAGAGCGCGAAGACCAATACACCGCTACCCGAGATACCCGTCGATGACATCAAGCTATCTGATGCTGAGCGTATCAGCCAGCTCGAACAACACGTGGCCGAGTTAAGCGAGCGATTAGCGACGCTAGAAGCCCAGTATTCAAGCCGCTAAGCCAGTTTAAAGTCCCAAGAAAGGTTGGATACTAGCCGGCAACGGTCGCATTTAAACAGAAAGATATCGTGTAACGGGGCCTCAAGCCGCCAAGGCTCGCCACACTGAGGGCATGGGCGATGAAGCTCACTCTCTTTATCTTTACCGCCAACGCGATATTGATAGTAGTAAGTCGGCGTGCCTGTTAAGTACTCTATCCGCCCACGTAAATCCCAACCGCGCTGAAATAAGCGCGTATTGGGACACCCAATTTCATTCAAGCCTGCAAATTCGGCATCGCTGGCACCGGCCATTTGTAATTCATCACAGGCTTGCCATTCTGTTTGCCATTTGATGACCGCTTTGTGATCACCGTTAAAGGTGGCGGGTAAGCGATAAAGCGGGATGGGGAGCAGGGTATCGCCACAACGCAGCGGCGAACACGTGTGAACAAAGGTGGTGTAGAGCACTTGCCAGGTCGGTGAGACACTTGGAGCGGCTTGTTCTGAGTTCAAATCGCGCCCCAGCACACGCACTTTCGGTTGGGTTAAGCACGCATCGGCTAGCTGCTGTAAGGCCCGTTTCACTTGTGGGCTGTGAAAGCGTGGGTGCAAGGCGTCTTCATCTGGGCAGACAACACGAAGCTGAAACTGGCCCTCTTGCATCAAGATCGGAAACTCGCGTCCAAGCACCTGGCCATTATAACGTAATGCATCCATGAGGCCGTTGATAGTACGGTCGACCGCACTAACGGTGGTATTATCAAAGCACTCAAAGGTCAGTTCCGTGAGAATCATGCCACATCAACCTCTAATGCCGCGAGAAATGTTTCCAGGTTGGGGGCAATCACATCACGCGTCCCTTTATTAAGGGTTTCTCTGATCACTTCTCCGCTCATGTTATCAATTGCAATGATCACCATTTCATCGGCTGTGGTCGCAATAAAGACACTCGGCGTAAGCTTGCGCTGACGCTGCATCATCAGATGCCCCAAGATATTTTCTTGTAAGCGCGCCAAGTCATCATCACTCCATACCTGAAGCAAGCTTATCGACTCCCCCTGATAACGAACCGATAAATCTGCACAATAAAATGCGTTGTAAAAATCTTTAATATCGCTATGCAAACGCAACGCGATTGCTTGTTCTACATTGGCAAAGTCGGCCAAAGCGTCGCGCTTGACCGGTTGCCATTGTAGTTGGTGATCGTTTTCGCTCACAACACAGGGAGATGGCAAGCCAATGTAGGCATCTGTACAGGGTAAATGTTGATAATGACTCTGCCATACCGCCATATAATTCTGTGTTAGCGCCCAAAGGGCACGATGTACTGTGTTCTCCATTCGCAACCTATAGCAAGATTCAGTAAACTTTACCCATTCTACTTGAATCAATAGCAGATCCGTATGAGCAATTATCAAGATGCCGATGCCCTCGCCAATTTATCACTTGGCGAAAAAACAGATTATCCAACCCAGTACGATCCGTCACAACTACGTGCCGTCCCTCGCGCGCTAAATCGTCAGGCCATCGGACTAGATAATGCGCCGATGCCCTTTACCGGTTACGACACCTGGACCTTGTATGAGCTGTCATGGCTCAACAAAAATGGTTTGCCCCAGGTCGCGATTGGCGAAGTCCGTCTACCGGCCTCTAGCCCCAACTTGATCGAGTCAAAATCATTTAAGCTTTACCTCAATAGCTTTAATCAAACCCGCTTTGATAACTGGCAACAGGTAGCTAACGCATTGCAAACCGATTTATCCGCCTGTGCGGGCGAAGAGGTGGATGTCACCTTATCACCGCTCAGTGAGTTAGAGGGAGAAACCATCGCTGGCCTAGCGGGTGAATGCATCGATCACCAAGATATCAGCATCGATGACTACACATTTAACCCAGACTGGCTCGACGGTGCCGCTCAAGGCGCGGTTGTGTCTGAGACCCTTCACAGCCATTTACTCAAATCAAATTGCCTGATTACCAATCAGCCAGACTGGGGCTCGGTGAGAATCGCCTATAAAGGCAACAAGATAAACCGTGAGAAGCTGCTTCGCTACTTGGTGTCATTTCGTGAGCACAATGAGTTTCATGAGCAATGTGTGGAGCGCATTTTTATGGATATCATGCGTTTTTGCCAGCCAGAAAAGCTCACCGTTTATGCCCGTTACACGCGTCGCGGTGGTTTAGATATTAATCCATACCGTACGAACATGGGTAAAACACCAAGCGAAAACAACCGTTTGGCAAGACAATAACACCACAGGCTGCCTGCGGGCAGCCTTTCTCTCATCGCTTTATTTAGAGGATGGCGCATGCGCATCAGCCGACTACTCGTAGGCCTGCTTTTTTGGTTAACGTCGATAACGGCGTTTGCCGCTATCCACTCCTCACCTGTGCTAACCAATGCCGAAAAGCTTCTCGAGACCTCTCCAGCGCAATCGTTGGAAATCAGCAATCGGTTTTTAGCCCAACGCCGCCTAACCACAGGTGCCAACCGCTCACACGTCAATAACGACACGGATCGCTCGATTCGCACGCCATTGCATACCGTGTATGCCTATTTGATCAGTGCCCGAGCCTATGCGTATCTCGATCAACCCATAGAGGCTAAAGCCGCGCTACAAAAAGCGTATCAAGTGGTCGATGAATACGACTTAAAACACGTACAAGTGCAAGTTTTACTGACCGAGGCCTCTCTTATCTGGCACCTTGATCGCGACTCGACGCGCGCCTTAGCGACACTCGATGCCGCCCAAAAAGCGATTGAAACCTTGCCGGAAAACAGCTTAAACGGCCAAGCAAGCCGCTTTAAAAGCGCTTTACTGCGTGCCAATATTCTCGCGGCGACCGCAGACAGTGAAACCGCGCTTGTCGCCTATGAGAATGCGCGAAGCCAGCTTAGCAATGATCCCCAAGACTTGCGGGATAAAGTCGAGTTTCAGCTCTCGTTGGGCGGCTTTTTACTCGACCAAAAGCAACATGAAAGTGCCCTTACCGAGTTACTCAGTGCTTTCTGGATAGCAAGCGAGAACGAATACACGGCATTGATTGCGGGTGCCAATATGAAGCTGGCCAAGCTGTATAACCAGCAAGGCGTGCTTAATCAAGCCCTTGAGCACGCGAACCAAGCCGCTGCCTTTTTTGAGCACTTCTCATTAAGCCGACGTTTATCAGCGTCACAGCGCCTATTAGCCACCATTTATGAGCAGCAAGCCCGTTATAATTTTGCCTTGGTGCATTATTTTAATGCGCTTGAAATTGAGCAAGCACTCGGTCGCCTCCAACCGCTTGCACAAGTCCACCTAGCCATCGCTCGCACTTATTATCAGCTAGAGCATTTCCCGCTCAGTGACAGATACATTCAAGATGCGTTAAGACTGGTCGGTAGCCTACCCAACTCGCCGCTGACCACACAGGCAATGTTGTTACAAGGACGTATTCATCTTGCACTGTCTCAACCAAAGCAAGCAGAGAAAGAAATTCGCACCGCACTGGAGCGAGCAGAGGTAGAAAAAGACCGCAAAACCCTGACGATGGCGCATCACGCCCTCTCCAAAGCCTTGGAATCGCAAGGCAAGTATCAAGCGGCTCTGATGATGCAACGTGATTATGAAAAGCTGCGCGCACAGCAAACGCAATCAGAGCAACAGCAACAAGCCGATACCTTTAAACAACAACAGCGTGTGGTCGAGCGGCAGCTACAGATGGATGAATTGCAGCGCCAGCTAGATAGCGCACACCAAGAGCAGCTCCACCTACAAAAGGTCAACTATTTCCTATTAGGCAGCCTTGGGGTGTTGGTGGCCATTGTTTACCTTCGTCATCGTGCCGCGGTGATGCGTCAGGGAGAACTCGAAGAGCTGCGTGATGACTTTTATACGCACCCACGCACCGGGCTGAGGAACTTACGCATGCTGAATGCCAAGTTACCGCGTTCGTTGGAAAAAAGTAACGCCAACTTTGAGCAATGGTATCTGAACGACATGATCCACCAGCCACTCAGTGATCGGCTACGCTTTGCCATGTTCGATGTAGCCTTTCTAAAAGCGTTATTTTTGCGTCTCGGCTATCAAAGGGCGCAAGATATCGAGCGTCAGCTTGGCGACTATTTGTCCGAGCGTGTCACTCAATCTGGCCGCTTATATCATTTCGCTGATACCTTGTTTATTTATATCGAGACCAATTGGGATCAAGATACCCAGCCTGACGCGCTTGCTCATTTTGTGCAGTCTTTGATCGCAGACTTTGTCAGCCACTACCAAAGCTGTCAGGCACAAACGGTGAATGCAGGTGACCAACCTCCAGCGCTCACGCCGCAAGTCGCCATTGGTCTCGCGGAATACCCTTTTTTACCGCGCGCGTATACATCGATTAATGACCAAGAGTTAATCGAGATTTTATTAACGGCTACCCATCAAGCCAGTGATCTCGCGCAACAGACCGGAGAAAGTCATTGGGTACACTTTAGCGCGATTAACACAGCGCCCGCCGCGAGCTTCGTGAACACCAACTTACGTCATGCTTGCTTGAAAGGGATTGACTCTGGGTTGGTAAAGGTTAAATCTTCAGCGAACGACTTATTGAACTGGCAGAAGGATCACGAATCTGATAAAAAGCCATCGTCAATTATTGATGATCAGAGCAATAAGTCGGTATAGCTACAGGTAGTTAGTGAAACTGTTTTCGCTACCAATGGCGCCAAAACGCGAATATAATCAGGTATTTCCTCGATAAAATGACTAAGTCCACCCCATCACCGTTGTCGGCCCAGCCCGCTCAGGCGGGTAATAATGCGTCGCCCTCAACGTATCGGGAGCTGGCGCTTAAGTCGCGTCGAGAAATCCATAGCCTTAAACGGCTGGTTTCGCGCTTTATCGCCACGTGCTCGGGTAAAAATAACTTGGTCGACCAAAAACTGGCCGAGTTCCGTGACGTATTGTATTCAACGCAGGATGTTAGCGCGTTGCTTCCGCGTTTAGCCGTTATTGAACGCATGGTGGGTCATCAAAACATGACACAAGCAAAAGCACAGTCACACCTCGATGAGCAATTTCACACCAGTGGTGAAACACTACAGCGAGTGACAGGTCTCCCCGCTCAATTGAAACGTGACTTGCGAGATCTATTAGCGCAACCGGCGAACGGTGATACCGAACGCACACAACACCTCATTAAGTTACTTCAGCTTTACGAACGCGCCGTGACCTTGCAAGTTGCTAGGCCCCGCACCCAACAAACACCAGACATCGACAACGATCAGATACGTCGCGTCGCTGATGAACTACAAAACCTGATTACAGAGCTCGATATCAACGGTCAAGCAGGCGATAAGTTGCTTGAAATCCGCCGTGAACTGCTGACCGATATATCACCGGCTACCGTGGTGTCTTTGACGTTGGCGGCACTCAAGCTGATTCTGGAAGCCACCCAATCTGAGCGGCGGGCTTCGCAGCAATTTCTCAGTCAAGTCAATGATGACCTCGTCTCAATAAGCCAACAAAATACCCGTGCGCATGATCATGCGACACAACTACGGCTGGCACATCAAGGTGTCGATCAGCGCCTCGACCGCACCATTAACGATATTGAACACGAACTCAAACGGAAAGGCGCGGCAAAAGCCAACCCAGAAGCCGCATTAACCCAAGCGCTTGCAGAGCTGAAAGTGATCGCGCAAGAAAACAAAGCGCTCAAAAATCGCGAACAAGCCTTGGAAGAGCAGTTGGCACACAATCAGAACCAACTTAGCGCCTTAGCAGAGCAAACCCTCGATCAACATCGTCGCGTCGGCGACCAAGAACGTAAACGCCTGTTAGACCCGCTGACCCGCGTCTACAACCGTGCCGCCCTTAACGATCGTTTGGAGCATGAGTACCGGTTATGGAAAAAGTACCAGCGTGAGTTTTGCCTTGCCGTCATTGATCTTGACCACTTTAAACAAGTGAATCAACAATTTGGCTACGAAGTCGGTGATAAAGCGTTGAAAATTATCGCGCGCAGCATCTACCAATGTCTGCGCGACACCGACTTTATTGCCCGCTTTGGTGGCGAAGAGTTTGTCATTTTACTGCCTGATGCGGATGATGAAACGCGGACCGATATTTTGGCCAATATTAGCCACACCATTCGCAAACTCCCGTTGAAGTTTAAAAACGAGCGCGTTTCAATTAGCGTCTCAATTGGTGCCACCCTCTTCCAAGGTGAGGACACCCCCACGCCGGTGCTAGAGCGTGCTGACCAAGCCCTCTATCAAGCGAAAAACAGTGGTCGCAACCAAATCATCTGGTGTTAATTTTTACTGGTCAATTGTGGCTAGCGTGTGTATTTTTAATTAACACACTGATTTTTATAGCACCGCTCGACAGCCTGGCTTGCGTTAAACAGGATGTCGGCGTGTAAGAGGTTGTCGCTATGATCACACACATTAGTCCGATTGGAACGATGGATCTGCTTTCTCAAATCGAGGTCGATCGTTTAAAAGCCAGCGCCAGCAGTGATCTGTACCGTTTATACCGCAACTGCTCATTGGCCGTTTTAAATTCAGGCAGCCATACAGACAGCTCCAAAGCACTTCTTGAAAAACACGCCAACTTTGAAATTCGCGTGTTGCGCCGAGAGCGGGGCATCAAACTCGAGCTGGTTAATCCACCGGATCATGCCTTTGTCGACGGTAAGATCATTCGCGGCATTCAAGAGCATATGTTCTCGGTACTACGCGACATTATTCACGTCAATGTGCAGCTCGAGCATAGTCCTGCCCTCAACCTCGATAGCTCACCGCATATCACTAACTTAATATTCGGTATCTTGCGTAATGCGAAAACGCTCCGTCCGCGAGTCGATCCTAATTTAGTGGTTTGCTGGGGGGGGCATTCAATCAACGACATCGAATATCAATACACGCGTGAAGTGGGTCATGAACTTGGTCTGCGTGAACTAGATATTTGTACGGGGTGTGGCCCTGGTGCGATGGAGGGGCCAATGAAAGGCGCAGCCATCGGCCATGCCAAGCAGCGCACGTATGACAGCCGCTTTATTGGCTTAACCGAGCCCTCTATTATCGCTGCTGAGCCGCCGAACCCTATGGTTAACGAGCTGGTGATCATGCCCGATATTGAAAAGCGCCTAGAGGCATTTGTCCGTATCGCGCATGGGATTGTCATTTTCCCAGGTGGCGCAGGGACAGCGGAAGAGCTGCTGTATATTCTTGGCATCATGATGCACCCTGATAACCGCTCACAGCCTTTGCCTATCGTGTTAACCGGCCCGAAAGAAAGTGAAGATTACTTTCGCGATATCGATGCCTTTATTCGTGATGTATTGGGCGAGGAAGCCACCCAATATTATGAAATCGTGATTGACGATCCAGCCAAAGCCGCACGATTAATGAAAAATGCCATGCCTGCCGTCAAAGAGCATCGCAAAGCCACCGGCGATGCCTACTCGTACAATTGGTCATTGAAAATCGAGCCGGACTTCCAACATCCCTTTGCGCCAACACACGAAAACATGGCTAACCTCAACTTGCACATGAATCAGCGCCCAGAGTTACTCGCTTCAGCGTTACGTCAGGCATTCTCGGGCATTGTGGCAGGGAATGTTAAAGACGAGGGGATGCGCAATATCGAGCAACACGGCCCATTTAAAATTGATGGGGACAAGTATTTGATGGCAAAAATGGACAAACTGTTACAAAGCTTCGTCGACCAACAACGGATGAAACTACCAGGCACCGCCTATGTGCCGTGCTATGAGATTGTTTCCTAGCCTGAAGGCGCACTGAGCCGGCGAGCTGTCGATAACCTGCATCTCGCACACTGCGTTATGCCACTAACACAGGTATAATGCGCGGCTCATGCTGCGCGTTATTACTGGTTTTTATTATGTCTAACCTCCATGTTGTCATTATCGATGCAATGAACCTCATTCGCCGTGTCCACGCGGCTCAGCCTGAAGGCGATGCGATCGACACCACGGTGAATGCCTGCCTCAAAACCCTCAATAAAATCATCAATCATAGCCAGCCGAGCCATATTATTGCTGTCTTTGATCACATGGGTAATGATCGTGGCTGGCGCGCAGAGATCTTGCCGGCATACAAACAACACCGTAAACCAATGCCTGCAGTACTCGAGCAAGGGTTAGATGCGATTCAAGATGCATTTTGGCAGCACGGCGTCGACTCGTTGCTTTCTCAAGGCGATGAAGCTGACGACATGATTGCCACCCTGGCTTTAAAAGTGGCCGAGCGCCGACAAGATGTCACAATCGTATCGACTGACAAAGGCTACTGCCAGCTATTGCAACCGACAGTCAGGATCCGCGATTACTTTCAGCAGCGCTGGTTAGATCTCGCCTTCGTCCAAGCACAATTCGGAGTTCGCCCAGAGCAGCTTTGCGATTTTTGGGGGCTCGCAGGGATCAGCAGTAGTGAGATCAGTGGCGTGCCAGGGATCGGTCCCAAAACGGCCGCCAGCTTGCTGAGCGACTATGCCACTATCGATGCAGTGTTCGCTGCTGAGGATCTGGCACCAAAGTGGCAAAAAAAACTCAACGGTCATTATGAGCTGGCTCAACGTTGCAAAAAGGTCGCGCAACTAAAAACGGATATCCCACTCGGCTTTAACCTACAAGATATCCGTTTTGAACCTGCCGCTGAGGGCCAACCCTCGTAACCGTATTCAGTGGTGATGAAATTCAGTGGTGATGAATAAGTATAAAGCCGGTATGCGGTGCTAAGATAGGCCCACACTGCACCTAGCGCTGACGTTTTACCCGCCGTAAGTGCACCGTGATTTCCTCGCGATCATGGTACAGATGCTTCGCGCGCATTTCATACGCCACCTTGTAGTCATCAAGAAATGCACCTAAGGTGTCGAGGTTCTCCGTCACCTGCTCATAGCGGCGGCTCATGGGCAATTTCAAATTAAATATTGCCTCTTTTGCCCACCCTTCAATCAGCCACTCACCCATCAATTGGGCCACACGAGAAGGCTTTTCAATCATATCGCACACCAGCCAAGTGACATTTTTTCGCGTAGGCTCAAATTTAAATCCATCTTCGGCGTGATGAAACACTTGCCCTGTATCCATGAGCTTTTCATCCATCGCCCCGTTATCCACCGCGTGGACAAACATCGAGCGCTTGACCAATTGATAGGTCCAACCTCCCGGACACGCACCTAAATCGACCGCCCACATTCCGGGCGCTAAACGCGTCTCCCATTCTTGCTTAGGAATAAAGTGATGAAACGCCTCTTCCAATTTTAAGGTGGAGCGACTCGGCGCATCAGCCGGAAACTTCATGCGTGGTAACCCCATATAATGCGGGGAGTTATTGGTTGTCAGTGAATAGCCGATCAAACAGGTGCCTGGGGCGGTAAAGCACACGTGGATCACCGGCTTTTTCGGGTTATCCTTTGCCAACATCACGCCTTGCTTACGTAGCGCCTGACGCAATGGCACGGTGAACTTACGACAGAATTTCAACAGGGCTTTCGCTTCATCATTATCTGGGGTTTCCACCCGTAAGTCGCCGCCTTTGGGTAAGCGCTCGCCCACTGCCAAAATCGGTGAGATACGATCGTCAGGGTCAAGCTCAGAAAGAGACGCGGTGATAGCGATCATTTGCCGGGCAAAAATCAGTGAGTCTAGCGGGAGATCACGAACAACACGCTCGGCATCACTCTCTTGGTAACACTCAAACAGGACATACGCACTATTATTGGCCACGCGCGGGAACCCATATACCCCCATGTCGGTGGTTTTTTGTTGGATCTCTGCGGCACAGTCTTTCTCAAACCCCGCACGACAATAAAGCAGAACCTGATTCATAACACCCTCTGGCTCGAACATATCACCACGCTGTGTGGCGGTAAAAATAAGCTGCGCATTATATCTGCCATCCAGACCAGAAAGAAATGCCCGCGAGGCTTTTATTCATGTCAGCGGACTCAGCGCTGATAAGAACGCCAGGCTCCTATGGCTAGCCCCACCCAGCCGATCAGAAAGCTCACACCTCCCATTGGGGTAATGGGCCCAAGCCAATACCAAGATGTCAGCGCCAGGAGGTATAAGCTACCACTAAACGCCACAACACCGATAAGCCAAGCCCAAGCCACAATGGCAAAACAGCGAGAAGAAACCTGGGAGGCGACACCGCAAATCCCCAATAAGGCGAGACTGTGCCACATTTGGTAGTCTACGCCCGTTTTAAAAATGGCTAACTGATAAACTGACAGCACCGCTTTTAATCCATGCGCGGCAAAAGCGCCTAGCCCCACGGCTAACCCTGCGCCGATCGCCGCTACACACACCCAATGATGTAATTTCATCCTTGCTGACCTTGTTGTTCAATAAACCGATGTAGGCTATCTACCGCCCACTGGCGATTGCCTGACTCTGTATACCCTGAGGCTTTACGAGGCTTAAAGCTATGATCGCCATCCGGGACAACAATCACTTGAACCGAGGGAGACAGCGGATAATGCATCACTTCGTCTTCACGGCCGAACGTATCGCGTGCACCTTGTATAATCAGCAGTGGACGCTCAACGGTCGCCAGATGCGCCCCTTTATACTTTTCCGGCTTCCCAGGGGGATGGAATGGAAAGCCCAAACAAATCGCCCCACTGACAGAGGCATGATCAGTCAAATGACTCGCCATACGCCCACCCATCGACTTACCGGCTAACCATAATCGGCTCCCAGCAGGGCGCAAACCATCCACGTGCTCAATCACAGACTCAAAATGGGCAAGTAATTTTGGAGCGCGATCGGGCGGGCGCTTTTTTCCCTCTTGCTCGCGCTTTTCCATATAGGGAAAATTAAATCGCACCACTTTGCAGTGTTTCCCTATCCGCGCGGCCATATCAGCCATGAACTCGTGATCCTTTCCAGCGCCCGCACCATGGGCAAAAATCACCCAGTCTGTTGCCGTTTCCGGCCCGTCAACCTCTAAACCTGTCATAAATTCATTTTCTCTTGTTCTTTCGCTGCCGTCGCCAACATCCATTCTCGGAATGCGGTAATACGTCCGGTATCAGCATCGCGTTGCTGGCTGACCAAGTAGAAGCCATTATCACTCTTTAGTACTTGCTCGAAAGGCTGAACCAAGCGCCCAGATGCTAACTCTGGTTGAGAAAGCACATTGTTTCCTAGCGCGACACCTTGCCCATGTGCCGCCGCCTGCAACACCATGGATGAGTGACTAAAAATCGGCCCATGCTCAACATTCACCTCACTAAGTTGATGGGCTTTCGCAAATGCTTTCCATTCTTTACGCGAGCGGTCATGCAATAAAACATGATGAACCAAATCATCTGGGGTTTGTAGAGGCTGCCCTGACTCCAGTAGCAGTGGCGAACACACAGGCAACAAGCATTCTTGATACAAAAGATCGCAGCGCAATCCCGTCCAGTGTCCCCGGCCATAGTAAATGGCAACATCGACATCATCGGTCAGAGACCCTTCTTCCAAATCAACCGCCTTTATCCGAACATCAATATCAGGATGCGCTGTATTAAAATCAGCTAATCGAGGTACTAGCCATTGAATCGCAAAACTGGGCGGCAAACTAATCGTCAGCGCCCCTTTAGCACTGCGTTCCAGCACTTTATCCGTCGCATAGGAAAGCTCAGAGAAAATATCTTTTATATCAAGAAAGTACCCTTGTCCTTCTTCGGTCAATAGTAACGAACGGTTACGCCGGCGGAAAAGCTTCAAACCAAGAAACTCCTCTAATGCCTTGATTTGATGACTGACTGCCGCTTGAGTCACAAACAGCTCTTCTGCCGCTCGCGTAAAGCTCAAATGTCGTGCGGCTGCTTCAAACACACGCAGCGCGTTGAGTGGGGGAAGACGCCTCGCCATATGCTGACACCTCTATGCATTAATTTTTCTAATCGTTGGCATTATAAATTGTCGATTGCTGATATACCAGCAAACTCCTATAGTGCTCCCCGCATCCACTTGTGACGTCTCTCTATTTAGACTGTTTCCGTGGTTGCGATGTTGTGTTTGCATTTGTCTAACACTGGTTAGACAGGTAGTCGTATCTACCACTTTTAACTTCCTGTATTTTGACATTGTCTGTCATTACATATTTGTTGGCACTGAGCGTCGCTCAGTGCTTTTTTTTGTCTGTAATAAGGCGTGAACCAACAACAGACTTGAGTTACATCCACGAGATAGCGATCATAGACGGGATTTTATTTCGGACGATAACTATGACCGACGGTTTTGATCCCCATTCCCTACGCGCCCAGTTTCCCGCTTTTAATACGCCAGGCTGGGTATATCTAGACAGTGCTGCTACTGCCCAAAAGCCGCAGTCAGTGATTGATGCGATCAGTCGCAGCTATACGATGCCGGTTGCAAACGTCCATCGAGGCCAGCACCAAACGTCCCTCTCCGCAACCGAACAGTTTGAGCAAGCGCGACGAGATGTAGCACATTTTATCGGTGCCAACCCACACAATATCGTCTGGACCCGGGGCGCGACAGAAGCCATTAATCTGATCGCCTATGGCCTAAGCCACTCGCTTACCCCACAAGACGAGATCCTGGTCAGCGAAATGGAGCACCATGCCAACCTGATCCCTTGGCAATTGATGGCACAACGCACGGGCGCTCAACTGGTAAAAGTTCCCTGCTGCCCTCGCACGGGGCACTTAGATATGAAGGTATATCAGCAACGCTTAACCGTACGGACACGCATTGTTGCGATCAGTCATGTCAGCAATGTCACCGGCACCCGCCATCCTATCGAGGAAATGACCCAGCTGGCGCACAAAGTTGGTGCAACCGTGATCATTGATGGCGCACAGGGGATCGTCCATGAGCCTGTCAGTATGCAAACACTGGACACAGACTATTATGTTTTTTCTGGCCATAAACTTTATGGTCCCACAGGAATTGGCGTCTTGTATGGAAAATCAGAAGCGCTGAGCGCGCTCTCGCCTTTCCACGGGGGTGGGAAGATGATCACAGACGTGTCGTTTGACCATCATAGTCTCGCCCCCATTCCCGCCCGTTTTGAAGCAGGCACGCCTAACACCGCCGGCGCAATTGGCCTTGCCGCTGCTATTCATTGGCTCCAACAACAAGACAGCCAAGCAGTGGAGGCACACATAGCAAGCTGTTACCAACAACTTATAGAAGCTTTACGCACGAGGCCGCGCATTCATTTAATCGCGCCACAGGCGACCAGTTCTATGGTCTCTTTTGTCGTGCGTGACGAGCATCATGCCGATGTAGCTGAATTGTTGGCCCAGCAAGGTATTGCTGTTCGCTCTGGCCATCATTGTGCCCACCCTTTTATTAAGGCGCTTGGGGTCGATGGCACCATCAGGGTCTCTCTGGCGGCCTACAATACACACCAGGATATCGCACAGTTTATTACAGCATTAGATAAGACCCTGGATCTACTCGACATTTAATCATAAGGCAGGATAGACAATGGCGTTACCCCATCACCCTTTTGGCACCGAGCTTAACCAAGCGACGGTCACCGAGATGCTCGCGCAACACACCAGCTGGGAAGATAAATACCGACAATTGATTTTGTGGGGAAAACGGCTACCAACCTTTACTGATGCACAAAAAAAAACAGCAAGCCAAGTACACGGCTGTGAGAGCGCGGTTTGGTTTCTCCATCAGGCAGAGGGGGACACCCATTACTTTGCCGCCGACTCCAACGCCAGAATTGTTAAAGGCTTATTAGCGATCGTGCTTGCCTGTGTTCACGGTCAACACGGTAATGCCATTCATACCCTCGATATAGACCGCATTTTCCAGCAAGCGGGACTGGCGCACCATTTAAGTGAGTCACGCACCAATGGCTTGCACGCTATCATTGAATACATTCATCAGGTCACTCGTTAGTTTTTTATCCACGTGGTGGCGTGTCGCCACCGCTCTCCACTCAACGCACAAATAGTGATCATTTTCTGACCAACCTGTCCACTTAAAAAGGCAATCTTCAACATAAAGCCACCAACCTCACCACTAATGCAATCCATTTCATGGACTTAGTCAAGCAGTGGGCAACTCGATTTAAAATCAACAAAAACAAACATAAAACAAACATTACTTTAACAGTTGATTGCAGTGTTTCCTCATTATTATGACCAAGATCTCGAATGTAGAACATGGGGTTTTTATACTTTGCGTATTTGTCTAGATTCGTTAGCTTAGAAGCAGGCAGTCATAAAAGGGTCACACCAATCCGTTAGGCTGCCTAACAATATCGGCAGAATGATAAGTTGATTTTTGGCACAACTATTGCTTCTGTGAGAAAAAGATGACTGTAATTCTGGTTTGAAGTGGTTCCAGATGCGGCTTCAGGCATCTCGTTTAGTTTGCTTGTTGTAGTGAATGGAGTCATAAATGAAAAAACTGGCATTAGTAACCGGCGCGAAAGGCGGGATAGGATCAGCAATTACCGAGAAATTGGTGGAAGATGGATACCGCGTCATCGCGACCCACTTTACAGGGGGAGCGGAGTGCGCCCAAGAGTGGTTTGACGAAAAGAAATTTAACCACGACCAAGTTCGTTTGT
This sequence comes from Salinivibrio sp. ML290, assembly GCF_001995695.1. Classification (NCBI taxonomy): domain Bacteria; kingdom Pseudomonadati; phylum Pseudomonadota; class Gammaproteobacteria; order Vibrionales; family Vibrionaceae; genus Salinivibrio; species Salinivibrio sp. ML290. The sequence continues at coordinate 52,024 of NZ_MUEY01000017.1, forward strand.
TTGAGCTTGATGTCACCGATACCGAACAATGCGCCTCACGGATTGCTAAGCTACTCGAGGAAGAAGGCACGGTGGATGTACTGGTAAACAATGCTGGTATTACCCGCGACAGTGTGTTCAAGAAAATGAATGCCTCACAATGGCATGATGTCATTAATACCAACCTCAACAGCCTCTTTAACGTCACTCAGCCCTTGTTCGCCGCCATGTGCGAAAAAGGAGGAGGACGCATCATCAACATCTCATCCGTCAATGGCCAAAAAGGCCAATTTGGCCAAGCCAACTATGCCGCCGCCAAAGCCGGCATGATGGGCTTCAGTAAGTCACTCGCGGCAGAAGGGGCACGGGCCGGTGTCACTGTCAACGTCGTGGCGCCAGGCTATACCGCGACACCAATGGTTACCGCCATGCGCGACGATGTGTTGGAGTCAATCACCAACCAGATCCCGATGAAGCGCTTGGCCAAGCCAGAAGAAATTGCGGCATCGGTGGCTTACCTTGCCAGCGACGCAGGCGCTTACATTACGGGTGAGACGCTGTCGGTAAACGGCGGCCTCTACATGCAATAAATCAAGGATAGATTGATGGAACGGATTTTTATTGTGGCGGCAAAACGCACCGCCATCGGTGCCTTCTCAGGCACGCTCAAAGACGTCCCAACGGGGCAACTGGCCGCTTACGCCATTAAAGGCGCGCTAAGTGAAACATCACTTGCCCCAACCGCGATTGATGAAGTCATCGTGGGTAACGTGGTCAGCGCAGGACAAGGGATGGGGATCGGTCGTCAAGCTGCGATTTACGCGGATATCCCGACCCATGTCCCTGCGTATTCAATCAATATGGTCTGTGGTAGCGGCATGAAAAGTATCATGGATGCTGTCACCCACATCCGAGCCGGCGATGCACAGGTTGTCGTCGCGGCTGGGGTTGAAAACATGTCACAAATCCCATTTGCGGCAGCGGGCAACCTACGCACTGGGCAAAAAATGGGCAACTTCGCCATGAAAGACTTGCTCATTAATGACGGGCTTACCGATGTGTACAACCAATATCACATGGGAGTCACCGCCGAAAACGTTGCCAAAGAAGTCTGGATTACCCGTGAGCAACAAGATAGCTTTGCGCTTAGCAGCCAACAAAAAGCCGTTTCAGCCATTGAAGCGGGTCGGTTTAAAGATGAAATCATCCCGATTGAGATTAAGCAGCGCAAGCAAACCATTACTTTTGATACCGATGAGTACCCAAAAGCAGACGCCACGCTAGAGGGCCTCAGCAAGTTGCGCCCAGCATTTGATAAAGAAGGCTCAGTAACGGCCGGTAACGCCTCGGGTATCAATGATGGCGCGAGTGCGGTGATCCTCGCGTCTGAGTCCGCAGTCAAAGAACACGGGCTGACACCACTCGCAGAAGTTGCCGCCTACGCTCAGCACGGTGTCGATCCGAGCATCATGGGCTTAGGCCCAGTGGGGGCTGTCAATACGGCATTGGAGAAAGCCAACCTGACTCTCGACAGCATTGATTTATTTGAGCTTAATGAAGCATTTGCAGCACAAGCACTGGGAGTCATACACCAATTGGCGGAGCACCACAAAACAACACCTGATGCGATATTGGCGCGTGCCAATGTCAACGGCGGTGCCATTGCACTCGGTCATCCGCTCGGGGCATCAGGTAACCGCATTGTGGTGACCTTGCTACACGAGCTCGCGCGAAGAGGCGAAACCCACGGGGTGGCTTCTTTGTGTATTGGCGGCGGCATGGGTACAGCTTTAATTGTTAAGCGTACACAAGCATAAACGGACACTTGCGACCTTGGGTTAGAAACCCATACACAACACTATCAGGAGATACACCATGTACACAGATATGTTTAAAGCGTTTTCTGAGCAATCTGAAAAAGCCCTGGCTCCCTATGTTAATTTCAACAAGTTGGTAGCCAAAAATGTTGAGACGCTGACTGAGCTACAAATGAATGCTATGCGCACCTATAGCGAGCTCGGTCTAGAGCAAATGAAAGCAGCCAGCGAAGTGAAAGATGTCTCAAGTATGACGTCATTCAGCAGCCAACAGCTGGCCGCTTTGACCAAGCTGTCTCAGCAAATGATGGATGACAGCGCCAAGCTGCAAAACATCGCCAAAGAGTTTAAAGAAGATATCGACAAACTCACGGCTGAGAATATGAAAGCCGGCACCCCAGCATAAAGGCAGGGTTTTTGCACTAGTGCCTGCTGTCATTGACGGCAGGCCTTTGTAGTGCTTATCCGATCAAGAGGGCAAGACTATGTTTCATCACTTCTTTTCGGACTACCTTGCCAGGCTGCAAGAACAAAACCAGCAATGGTGGCAGGATCTTGAGCAGGGCAAGGCAGCCGTAAATACACCGTTCAATCAAGCCATGCAGGAAGTCAGCCTGCAAGACACTGCTCAGTTGCTGGAAGGCGCGGCTCAACAACCCGCTGCACTTCTACAAGTGCAAATGCAGTGGTGGGAACAACAGATGCAAATCTGGCAGAACGCCATGCTCGCGCGTGATAACACGGGAGAGGTAGTGAGCGAAGGCAGCGACGATAAACGTTTTAAGGATAAGGCTTGGCAGGAAGATGTCCTTTACAACTTTATCAAACAGTCCTATCTGCTGTTTGGGCGTACCTATATGGAAACCATCGATGCCATTGAAGGCCTTGATGATAAAACCCGTGAACGTCTCTCATTTTTCTCACGCCAAGCGATTAACGCCATGGCCCCGAGTAATTATATTGCGACTAACCCTGAACTGCTCAAAATGACACTGGAGTCTCAGGGCGAAAATCTACTGCGCGGCATGGAACAGCTTAAGCAGGATATGGAGTCTAGTGCGGATATTCTTAAAGTGCGCATGACCAATAATAACGCGTTTCGCGTGGGTGATGATGTCGCCAACACACCTGGCGACGTGGTGTATAAAAATGAGTTATTCGAACTCATTCAGTATCGTCCGATGACGGAAAAAGTGCATACCACCCCCATCTTGGTCGTGCCTCCGTTCATCAACAAATACTATATTCTTGACTTACGAGAGAAAAACTCACTGGTTCGTTGGTTGGTTGAACAAGGGCATACGGTATTCTTGATGTCCTGGCGTAACCCCTCTGCCGAACAAGCCGAAATTGGTTTCGAAGACTACGTGACCCAAGGCACCGTCAAGGCGGTCAGTGCCATCGAAGACATTACCGGCCAATCGCAGATTAACGGTGTGGGTTACTGTATCGGTGGTACCGTTCTGGCCTGTACTATCGCCTACTATGCCGCGAAGCGCATGAAAGCACGGATTAAATCGGCGAGTTTCTTCACCACCTTACTCGACTTCTCGCAGCCAGGGGAAATTGGTGCCTACATCAATGACAGCTTGATTCGAGCCATTGAAGCGCAAAACACGGCGCGTGGTTATATGGATGGCCGTTCACTCAGCGTCACCTTCAGCCTACTTCGTGAAAACAGCTTGTACTGGAACTACTATATTGAGAATTACCTCAAAGGTAACAGTCCTGTCGACTTTGATTTGCTGTATTGGAACAGTGACAGCACCAATGTCGCCGCGAAGACACATAACTTTATCCTGCGCGATTTGTACCTTGAAAACAAACTGGTGCAGGACAAGGGGGTGAAAGTTGGAGGTGTCTGGATTGATCTCAATAAGATCAAAGTGCCCAGCTATTTCATTTCAACCAAAGAAGATCACATCGCACTTTGGCAAGGCACCTATCGTGGTGCACTGAATGTTGGCGGGAATAAAACCTTTGTACTGGGCGAGTCAGGGCATATTGCCGGTATCGTGAACCACCCCGTGAAGAAAAAATACGGTTTTTGGACCAACGATAGCTTGCCTGATAGTGCCGATGAGTGGCTCGATAATGCGTCACATCACACTGGCTCTTGGTGGACCCACTGGGAAAAATGGTTACGTAGCTACAGTCCAGAAGAACAAGTGGAGCCATACTCAATAGGCTCTGAGACCTATCCTGTGCTTGATACGGCGCCCGGCGAATATGTTCGCCACGTTCTGCCGATTGAAGCGGAGGCTCAGCAAGCTCAGGCAACGCCAACCCCTGAAGAAGAACAGGCCTGATCAAACGTCACAGCCTGCGTCTCAACATTGAGAGTAGTGGTGCACACTCGGTGGTAAACGCTGAGGTGCACCTTTTTTTATATGATTGAACTACACTCAAAGCCATGGAAGCAAAACGGTGTAGCGTCAATATGAGATGGGCATGGTACTGTCTATTAACCACTCTTCTTTTCATTTCGATGAGCGTACAGGCTCAAACACTGCGTCTGACATCGGGTGAATATGCCCCCTTTATTACTCAGACTGTGCCTGATGGAGGCCCGATCACTGAAATCGTGATGCAGGCGGCGCAAGAGGCAGACATCGCGGTATCACTAGGTTATTTCCCATGGCATCAGTCGATGAATCTCGCTCAAACCGGCGAATGGGACGGCACCATAGGCTGGGCCTACACACAAGAACGTGCGAATAACTTCATCTATTCGGACCCAATTTATACCGAAAGCGTTGGCTTTTTCTACCTTACCGAACGCGAGTTTGATTGGCAGTCCCCACAAGATCTAGATGGCTTTGCCATCGGGGTGACCAAAGGCTTTATTGACGTTAAGACACTGACTGAACTGCAAAAGTCAGGCGTCGACGTTAAAATCCAAGAATTCCTTGATGAAAAATCAAAAATCGATGCGCTACTCGCTCAGCAAATCGACTTGGCGTTAGGCAACATAGACGTACTCAAAAGGGTGATCGCACAAGAGGTGGCCCCTAGCCAAAAACAAAACGTTGCCCATCATCCGCGACCAATAAGAATTACCCCGCTGTACGTTTTATTTAGCCGGCAAACAAAGCAAAGCTATGATCAGGCAGAGCGCTTTAACAAAGCATTACGGCGACTCAAAGCGGATGGGCGGTATCAAATGATCTGGAGTCATTTTCGCCACGCCCACTACAATCATTAGGCCTTGGCCGTAACGACGTTTTATATCTTGGAGGTGTTATGCGGCGAATACTGCTCGTGACCCTGCTCCTTTATTTACCTTCCATCGCCGCCGCACAGGTTCAGCTAAAATTGTTGGCAGGCGATTACCCCCCTTTCCTCTCAGATCGCTTAGCGCATCAAGGGGTGATTGCCTATATCGTTAAAGAGGCAGGGAAGCGACAAGGGCTAGAGATAGAGATCGCGTTTACACTTTGGCAGCAAGCAAAAATGAAGGCGCAAGAAGGCGCGGTTCATGGGACCGTTGGCTGGGGCTACACCCCAAAACGTGAAAATGACTTTGTTTACTCTGCTCCCATTTATACCGAAACCGTGGTGTTTTTTCATCTCAAAAACCGACACTTTGATTGGCAGTCGTTAGCCAGCCTAAACGGCTTACGCGTCGGGATCAGCGAGAGCTATATAGAAGATGCCATGCTGGCAAACTTTAATCAGCAAGGTGGCGACGTGGTGATACGCCGCTATCCTAACGAAGTCGAGAAGCTGCGCAGCTTACTCACTGGCGAAACCGATGTGATTATTGGTAACCAATATGTAGTGATGGATATCCTACGCACTGTGATGCCTGATGACACGCGTCAGCACATCACTTTTCACCCTACCCCTCTGCGTGTCACCCCCCTCCATGTTCTACTGAGTCGCCAGCATCCTGAGAGCACACGCTGGGTAGAACGCTTAAACCGTGGTATTCATCAACTCAAAAGCAGTGGCGATTACCAAAGAGCATGGAGTGCGTTTCGTATGGGCGAATTTGGCTTACGCGCCCTTCCTCCAGAGTAAAGCAGACTCAGCCAGCCTGCTCGCGACGCTGATCAGCAGCGATTAGCTTTTGTAAAATGCGCGAGACAGCGACAAAACCAAAACTCGCGGTCACCATGGTTGCCGCCCCAAAACCACTGGCACAGTCCATGCGTTTGGGTCCCTCGGCTGACACTTTGCTTTCACACACACTGCCATCAGGCTGAGGGTATTTGAGCTGCTCGGTGGAATACACGCAATCAATGCCAAACTTACGTCCCTGGGTTTTCGTGAAGCCATGAAAACGACGAAGGTTGTTACGTAGCTTCGCCGCGAGCGGGTCTTGAATCGTTTTAGTCAAATCCGCCACTTGGATCTGGGTAGGGTCGATCTGTCCACCCGCACCACCCACGGTAATGACTTTGATTTTGTGCCGCTTGCAGTGAGCCAATAGAGCCGTTTTGGGCTTGATGCTATCGATCGCATCAAGCACATAATCAAAGCGCTTGTCGATGTACTCAGCAATATTATCCGGCGAGATAAAGTCATCAATCACAGTCACTTGGCATTCTGGATTGATCGCCGCGACACGCTCGGCCATCACCTCGCTTTTACTTTGTCCAATGGTCTCTTTCAGTGCATGAATTTGACGATTGGTGTTGGTGACACACACATCATCCATATCAATTAATGTCATTGCCCCCACACCGGTTCGCGCTAACGATTCTGCCGCCCACGAGCCAACACCACCAATGCCAATCACACAGATGTGGCTTTGACTAAATACTTCGAGCGCACGCTGGCCGTAGAGCCTTGCGGTGCCTCCAAAACGTTGCCAATAGGCATCTGATAACTGGCTTGTCATACCCGTCTCTTTGTTCATCAAACCGAGGGGCGTTATACCGACTTGCTCGATAATTGTCTAGCGGGATCCCGCGCAAAGCGGTCACAAAGCCAATGCACAACTTGGCTAACGCCTGCAGCGCGCTGCTTGTAGCTTGCACTGTAGAGGTAATAACCATAGCCGCTATCAATACCTAGCCCCAAAGGATTCACGACTTTTCCTTGCCGTAGACTGGTTGTCGCCATAAAGGTAGGAATTAATGCCATCCCCATGCCTTGCTGCACCCCCTCCAATGCCATAAAAAAGTGCTCAAACCCCGCGCCATAATGCGGGTTGCTATCCGTTAAGCCAAATTGCTGCCAAAAATGTTCCCACAGTGTCGGCCTGGTCAGGTGAGAAAGCACCGGCACCGTAGCAAGTAGCGCCGCACGCTCAATAGGCTGAGGGACAATAGCGGCAGCGGCTAATAAAGATAGGTGTTCATTAGCCAGACAGGTTGACTGGGAGCCTGCTTGTTGATGTGGCTGGCAACGGATGAGGATATCAACCTCTTTTTCTTTCCCCTGCGGGATAGAATCACTCGCGCTGACCGTCACCGATACCGACGGATAACGAGCTTTAAAGTCTTGTAGTTGCGGGATTAACCACAGACTGGCAAAAGATGGCGGCACCAGCAAGCTGACCGACTCTTGCTGGACACTCTGTTGACGTGCGTAAGCCGTCGCGTTGGCTATTTCATGGATCCCTGAGGAGACTGATTGAAGATAAGTCTCTCCAATGGCATTGAGCACCACCCCATACGCGGTCCGCGCAAACAAGGGTTGTCCAATCCACTGCTCTAGCTGTTGGATTTGTTTACTGATAGTACTTTGACTGACATGCAATACCTTAGCCGCTTCCGAAAAGCTGCCTTGTTGGGCGACCACTACAAACGCTTGTAACGCTCGCATCGATGGCAAACGCGCTTCCATTCCCATTCCTTTTTTTCATACCTGGTGAAAATATATCCTTTGTCGCGCAAAATACAATCGGTTCATACTCATGTGCAAACGTCACTATGAGGCAATCGTATGAGCCACGTATTTCATCGCCACTGTCATCAAGATCTTCCTACTATCGCAAGCGGTCACGGCATGTATCTGACTGACACGCAGGGAAAGCGCTACCTAGATGCATGTGGCGGTGCCGCGGTATCTTGCCTTGGTCATCATCATCCTGCGGTATTGGATGCGATTCGCGCCCAACTCGAGGCTATTCCCTATGCGCATACTGGCTTTTTTACCTCCGAGACCAGTGAAGCACTGGCCGACATACTCACTGACTTAGCACCGGCGACGATCAATCATGCCTACTTGGTCAGTGGCGGATCAGAGGCGATGGAAGCGGCATTAAAACTGGCACGTCAATATTGGGTTGAAGTTGGCCAGCCGCAGCGCCAACACTTTATTGCCAGACGCCAAAGCTACCACGGCAACACACTTGGCGCGCTGTCCGTGGGAGGTAACGCTTGGCGTCGGGCGCCCTTTGCACCTTTATTAATGGATACCAGTCTGATTGCTCCCTGTTACGCCTATCGCGATCAGCGTCCCGATGAGACCGCTTACGAATATGGTCAGCGGGTGGCCAACGAGCTTGAAGCCATGCTGTTAGAAAAAGGTCCTGAGAATGTCATCGGGTTTGTGGCTGAGCCTGTCGTTGGCGCGACAGCTGGCGCATTGACGGCCGAAGCAGGCTACTTTACGCGTATTCGTGAGATCTGCGACCAATACAATATTTTGCTGATCCTTGATGAAGTAATGTGCGGTACGGGACGCACTGGGCGCTTTTTCGCCTTTGAGCATGAACATATCGTTCCAGATATAGTGGCTATCGCCAAAGGGCTAGCCGCCGGTTATCAGCCTATTGGCGCGACGCTTGTGGCTGACCCTATCTACAACGCGATCGCTAACGGCTCGGGCTTTTTCCAACATGGCCACACCTTTATGGCACACCCTACTGCCTGTGCTGCAGGGCTCGCCACATTAAAAGCAATCCAGCAAGATAGTCTAATAGACGCCGCCGGCCAGCAGGGAGAGGCGTTAAAAGCCACCCTCACTCATCATTTTCATTCCCATCCTTTTGTCGGCGACATTCGTGGCCGAGGACTCTTTCTCGCGCTTGAGTTGGTGGCAGATAAAGCGTCAAAGCAGCCTTTTTCGTCTACATTGCCGCTAGCGAAACAAATCAAACAAACTGCGCTGGAAAACGGCCTGATGTGCTATCCCATGGGCGGCACCATTGATGGCAAACAAGGGCACCATATTTTATTGGCGCCTCCCTACATCATTAAACAGCCACACATTGATGAGATAGCCGAAAAACTAAGGATAACCTTAGACACCTGTTTGCCACACTAAGCAGTCTGTCTTGCTCTCAACCCAGGCTTAAGGAGAAAAGATGACCGATACACGCACCATCATGGTTGCCCCCAATGGCGCGCGGCTGCAGCCTTCCCAGCATCATGCCGTCCCCATTGATACGCCATCACTGATTAACTGCCTGCAAGCATGCGCTGACGCCGGTGCCGCCATGGCGCACATTCATGCACGAGATGAGTCTGGCGCGCATAGTTTGGACCCCATTCTCAATCATCGGCTTTATCAGCAAGTCCAAGATGCGGTCGGTGATCGCATGGTCATTCAACTCACGACCGAAGCCGTGGGTCGCTATCGCCCCTCAGAGCAAATCGCGTTAGTGAAAGCCGTTAAGCCTGAGGCCGTCTCCATTGCGCTAAGAGAGCTGGTACCTGATCCCTCCGAAACCACCGAGGCCAGAACATTTTTTGCGTGGCTACATCACCATGCTGTTTACACGCAGTTTATTCTCTATCACCCCCAAGATGTGGCGCGCTATCGTCAGCTACGTCACTCCGGCATTATCCCGCCAAAGGGGCACCATTTACTGTTCGTCGCAGGCCGGGATCAAAGCCCCCCATTTGGCTACCCAGAAGACATCATCGCCATGTGGCAAGCGCTCCCCGACCATGACAACCTGCGATGGTCAGCCTGTGCATTTGGCCACCATGAGATCCGCTGTCTAACGACCGCCGCGCTCCTGGGAGGAGACATACGAATCGGCTTTGAAAACAACACCCAACGCGTTGATCAACGCCAGGCCATAGATAACGCAGCTCAGATCACAGATTTACGCAACACACTGGAAAAGCTGGGATATTGTACTAAACCTGTACAAGCACTAAGGCAAACCATGACCCAATCGTTTTAACCCAATACAATTGCTTGCAAATATTGTTAAAAGATTGAAAAAATAGCGCGGTGACACTTTTTTGTCATATTGTCATTGAGTGTTATACAACTTCGAGGGTGCGCCCGGATAGCAACCTCTAACTTAAAAAGGAATCTTAAGCATGAAAGCGATGAAACCTACCCTGATTGCGCTCGGCTTTTCTGCCGCACTAGGAACCGCGGCAAGCGCGCAAGCGAACCAGTTTGTGACCATTGGTACTGGCGGTGTGACTGGTGTTTATTACCCAACAGGTGGCGCTATTTGCCGTCTCGTCAATAAGAGCAAAGATGACCACGGCATCCGCTGCTCGGTAGAGAGTACAGGCGGTTCAATCTACAACATCAACACCATTCGTGCTGGCGAGCTCGATATGGGTATCGCCCAATCTGACTGGCAGTACCATGCTTACAAAGGCACCAGCAAATTTAAAGATCAGGGCGAATTCAAAGAGCTTCGCGCCGTTTTCTCTATTCATCCAGAACCGTTTACCGTGGTAGCACGTGCCGATGCGGGCGTAAAAACCTTTGATGATCTGGAAGGCAAGCGCGTTAACATTGGTAACCCTGGCTCGGGCCAACGTGGCACTATCGAAGTATTGATGGATCAAATGGGCTGGGATATGGACAAGTTCGGCCAAATTTCTGAGCTAAAAGCGGCCGAGCAATCCAAAGCGCTGTGTGATAACAAAATTGATGCCATGGTGTACACCGTGGGTCACCCAAGTGGTGCTATCCAAGAAGCGACTACCGCATGTGACAGCGTATTGGTTGAAGTCGCGAACGATGCAGCTAAACAGCTGATTGAAGATCGTGACTATTACCGCCAAGCCACTATCCCTGGCGGTATGTACCGCGGTAACGACAACGACGTCACCACGTTTGGTGTGGGTGCGACGTTCGTTTCTTCCACACAAGTTCCAGAAGACGTTATCTACAACGTGGTTAAAGCGGTATTTGAAAACTTTGATGACTTCCGCCGTCTCCACCCAGCGTTCGCTAACCTGAAGAAAGAAGAAATGGTACAAGACGGCCTGTCTGCACCACTTCACCCAGGTGCAGCGCGTTACTACCGTGAAGCCGGGTTGATTGAATAATCAAACCCCGCTTACCAAAAAGCGAGCGTTAGACGCTCGCTTTTTTATTTTCTAAGGGCCTCACCTAACCCGTTATTATGGCTGGCTCACCATTTGTGGCGCTAAGGCGTCCAGTTTCCAAACCCGACCAAAGTGCTTGTAGTGCCCGGCTTGCTCGCCTGCTTTACGGCCCATACCATGATACAAGTCCAGATGATTCTCTTTCACCGCGCCACCGGTATCTAATGCCATCAGAAGCTTTAATACATGCTCGCCCGTCCATTTGCCTTGCTCATCCAACTGAGGCACTTCAGCCAGTAACACAGTGCCCATGGGTAAATAACGTCTATCCGCCGCCACTGACGCCCCGGCTTTCAATGGAATACCTGCCGTACCACTGACAGGATCAGCTGCCTTAGGGGTAAAGAAAACATAAGAGGGATTTTGCTCGAGTAATTCACGCACTTCATCTTTACTGTGGGCAGCCACCCACTCTTGGATCGCTTTCAGCGACATTTCTTCGCGCGGCACTTCCCCCCTCTCGATCAGTACTTTTCCAATGCTGACATAAGGGTGACCATTCTTGCCACCGTAGGCAAAATACTCCAGTTGGTCGTTATCGCCAAAATGCACAAAGCCGCTGCCTTGTACTTCCATAATAAAACTATCGATAAGGGAGGCGCTGTAGCCCAGCTCTAAGCCCTGCCCATCCAACGCCCCAGCATAGATAGCAGCACGGTCTGGACAGTCCTCACCACAAGGGGGCTTGGCGTAGACAGGATAGCGGAACAGGGCATCCGGTTGGTGACGCATCTCTATCACAGGAGAAAAATAACCGGTAAACATCACATTACCAAAATCATCTCCCCCTGCCATTTGGTTCACCCCTAAGCCATAATCCGCAAGTGCCTCAATCTCGCCTCCCGCGTCCAACCAGGCTTGCAAACGCTGATAAACCGCTTGATGCTCCGCCACTAACGAGGGTGAGTTGGCAGTCACCTCCGCTAATTGCTCATTGAATAAACTAAAGTCTCGCGGGCTTTCAGAGACCACTTGTGGTACCGGGGTGAGTATCGATTCAAATCGCCCATCCACATATTGTTGGCCCCGGTCAGTGGGACGCATACACCCTGCGAGTGCCGCCACACACGCCATCACGACTAACGCTTTTTTCACACCATATTCCAATCAGTGAGTTAATAGCGCTAAGGCTCGCAAAAACCGCCCCGCTTCGCAATCAGTTCTCAATGTTAAGTTTGTAACTGTCTGCAAACCAATACAGATTTATTGTGACCCTATTCAGCTTACTCCCTTTACCAAGGCGACATTCATCAAAGTGTCATATAATTATTATGTACTGTCCTTGCAACAAAACTGCATAGAAAGTGCAACATAAAGGAGTAAAGCAGCGATGGATTTAAAAGTTGGGCGTTCAACGCTACTTGATAGTGATGCAGTGGAGTACCAATGGATCCGGATGATGGCCAGCGAAGGCTGCACACGCCAAGTGATTAATGCCAGTATTCAGCGTTGTCTGGGTGGTGATGCGCAAACCGCCGATCTCTTGCGAAAGGTGGCGACGAAACAGTGCTCGGTCAACGAGCTGCTCACCACGTTGGAATCACAGCACTACTGATCCAGGTCGCATTGGGGATAACACTTCCTCTTATGAGCGTTTATCTTTAGCAAAAAAAGATGTGTAGTGAGCAGGTTCAATACGCTCGAGCGTCTTTGCGTCTTCAACCCGGTACAGGTAGGTTTCCGTTCCTATCGTGTATTTAAGCTGATCACCATCAAACTGGTACTCAGTGGTGGCGCGACTCCCATTGGTGTAGACACCATCAGGACGTATTTCAAATCGGTCGGCTGCATAAGGAGCCACATCTTGTTCTACCCATTCGCCATAAAGCTGTTTGTCTGTCATATGTGGCGCAAACAGCTCTGGGCGGGTGGCCACGGTAAAACTCACCCAGCCCAGTACGAGAACAATCACCAGCATGATAAATTGTTTGGTTAACCGCACGCTACAACCTCACTTATTGGTTTTATTGTGATTTTAACGAACTAACTGACCCACATTGATAAACCACTTGCGAATCTTGAGAGATAGTTCCCAAACATTGCGCGAATAATGATAAACGTAGTGCAAAAAACATCACGATGCAGAGTACATCCTTGCCTCTCCTCTGCAATTATCTACTTGCTTGGGGGTTGACACACACCGAACAAAAAGAATAAAAAGGCAATATTAGTGAATAATTAAACGGATGAGCGCGTGAAAATAAGAAGTACCGCCCTGGTTAAAGGATTTCGCCAATCGGCGCCGTATGTCAATGCTCACCGAGATAAAACCGCGGTGATCATGCTTGGCGGCGAGGCCATGGCGGATGAGAACTTTCAGAATATCGTCAATGATATCGCGCTACTCAATAGCCTAGGCATGAAGCTGGTCTTGGTCTTCGGCGCCCGCCCGCAAATCAATCGCACCTTAAATCAGTACGGCCTGGAAACACCATATCACAAAGGAATACGCATCACCGACAGCCACGCGCTTGAAGTGGTCAAACAAGCCGCCGGCCAAGTGCAGCTCGACATTACGGCGCGTTTATCCATGGGACTCAACAATACGCCCATGGCGGGCGCTCAAATTAATGTGATCAGTGGCAATTTTGTCATCGCGCAACCGTTGGGCGTCGATGAAGGGATTGATTACTGCCATAGTGGCAAAATTCGCCGCATCGACATTGACGGCATTCAGCGCCAGCTTGATCAAAACGCGATCGTACTGATGGGGCCGGTTGCCAGCTCAGTGACGGGGGAATGCTTTAACCTCACCTCCGAAGAAGTGGCGACTCAAGTCGCGATTCGGTTACGCGCAGACAAATTGATTGGTTTTTGCTCCGAGCAAGGGGTCTTAAACCAAGACAATGAGGTGATTTCTGAGTTACTGCCCACCCAAGCCCAGCCACTTCTAGAAGCGAGAGAAGCCGCTGGCGATACTGGCTCTGGCACCAGTCGCTTTTTACGAGGCGCGATTGCCGCGTGTCGCGCGGGAGTCACCCGCAGTCATTTGATCAGCTACAAAAAAGACGGCGCCTTGATCCAAGAGCTGTTCTCGATTGAAGGGATCGGCACCCAGATCGTGATGGAGCGTGCCGAAAAAGTGCGCCAAGCCCAGATTGACGATATCGGTGGGATCTTGGATTTGATCCGCCCGTTGGAGCAACAAGGGATCCTAGTGCGCCGCTCGCGAGAACAATTGGAGCAAGAAATCCCCCGCTTTACCATCATCGAACGGGATGGATTAGTGATAGGCTGCGCTGCCCTCTACCCATTTAGTGAAGCGCGCACCGGCGAGATGGCGTGCGTCGCCATTCATCCGGATTATCGTGATGGCGACCGCGGCGTCATGCTGCTCAATCACCTCAAGCAACGTGCCAAAGCCAAAGGGCTCGAAACTATTTTTGTGCTCACCACCCACAGTTTGCATTGGTTTTTGGAACAAGGCTTTTTGCTCTCTGATGTGTCAGCACTCCCCAACACTCGCCAAGAGCTGTACAACTATCAGCGTCGCTCTAAGGTGCTGACTTTAGCGCTTTAGCGGGTTTCGCCACGCTCAAGGGGCCAACAAGGCATCCGGCAAGCCACTATAACGGGCGGTGCGTGCGCCCACACCGTGGCGCAGCACCGGCCAAGACGCGTAAAGATCAAGCTGGCGCTTCGCCCGCGTCATGCCGGTGTAAATCAGCTCGCGGGTTACCACTGGTGAAATGGTGGGCGGACACACCAGCACTGTGTGCGCAAACTCCGAGCCCTGTGATTTATGCACCGTCATCGCAAACGCGGTTTGATGGGCAGGCAGACGGCTGGCAAGCAAATAGCGCACCTCGCCATCGTGGGTTTCAAACGCCACACGCGTGATCCCTTCATGCTGCACCGCAATCCCAATATCACCGTTATACAACCCCAGAGCATGATCGTTTTGCAAAATCATGATTGGTCGGCCGTGATACCAGGTGTCACGCTCTTTGGCGATCAGCCCTGCCGACGCCAAGTGCTGCTCAATGGCTTGGTTGAGCCCAGCGACGCCAAACGGACCTTCAGTCAATGCGCATAACAATCGAAATTGGCTAAAAGCACTCAGCACATCCACCATTGATGACGGGTTTTCGAGCCTCGCATTATCGAGTGTCGTTAAGTAATCGCGATATCCTGCCACCGCTTGTTGCATCAGGGCCTGATAACTGTCATCACTCAACACATGGTGGGTAATATCGCCATAGCCGCGTTTTAACACCGCCCCCACCTCGGTCATCTCTCCTCGGTTCACCGCAAAGGCGAGCTGGCCAATGCCGGATTGGGCATCAAAACGATAACTTTTGCGCAGCAAACACAAGGCACTGGCAATCGCTGGCGCATGTGGGTTTTCGGGTACGTCAAAGCCTGTTAACTGGCTTAAACGCGCCGCCTGCGCCGCTGGATAGCCCGCCTCGGCGTACTGACAAATATCCCCTAGCACCGCCCCCGCTTCCACAGAGGCAAGCTGATCTTTATCCCCCAGCAAAATAATGCGTGTTGAGGGCGCCAAGGCATCGAACAGCTGTGCCATCAAGGGCAAGTCCACCATCGAGGCTTCATCAACAATCAACACATCCGCATGCACGGGGTTATTTTTATGATGGCGAAACGCGACTCGCTGCGGAATCGCCCCTAATAATCGGTGAATGGTACTGGCTTGGGTCGGCAGCGCCGCTTTTACGTCATGATCAACAGGCAAGGCGGCAATCGCCCGTCCTAGAGATTCAGTCAATCGGTTAGCCGCTTTACCGGTCGGAGCGACCAGTTTGATAGTGAGCGCTGCAGACGTTGCGCGTTCAGCGTGGTGCGACGCCACCAGCGCCGCCAACAAACGGGCAACAGTGGTGGTTTTACCCGTGCCCGGTCCTCCCGAAATCACCGCAAACGGCTGGGTCAACGCGGTGGCTGCCGCCACTTTTTGCCAATCAATCTCCGCCTGTGAGGCGGCAAATAAGCTATCTAGGGTTTGTCTGGCCTCATCCGGTACCGATAGCGCCGTGAGGCGCTGGCGAATATGCCCCGCCACTTGCTGCTCTGCATGCCAGTAGCGATGCAAATACAATCGGTGTCCGGCAAGCACCAAGGGCGTTGCCTGCATCCCATCGGACACGACTGAGGCCTGCGCCAATTGCTCGCTTGGCGCTTGGCTATCAATATGTTCCAGCAAGGGCTGCCACGCGACATCATTAGGCGGCTGCCACTGGTGAAAATCAAGGCAGACATGGCCTTTGCCCACTTCACGGCTCAGCAGCGCCGCCCATACTGTGATAGCGGCCTTGTCTAACTGAGTTTCTTCTTCACCCATCAAACAAGCAAATTGCACATCAATCGCCCGCAATTCCCCGCGCTGGTAAAGTGCCATTAATGCTTGCTTCATACCGACTCTCCAGCAAAGAGGTTGTCCAAGGCGTCAATCAGTGCCTTATCGGGACGGTGCGCGAATACGCCGGTCTCGCCGCTATCGCTGGCGCCCCGTAAAAAGAAATAAAACACGCCCCCCACATGGGTGTCGTAGTCATAATCTGGGATCCGCTGGCGCAAAAAGCGGTGCAACGCCAAGGTATAGATCTGGTACTGAAAGTCGTATCGGTGCGCGATCATCGCCTCTTTGAGCGCCTCAGGATGGTAATCGGCCACGCTATCCCCCAAATGGTTCGACTTCCAATCCAGCACGTAATACTTGCCATCGGCGCGGAAGGTTAAATCGATAAAGCCTTTTAGCATCCCGCGCGCCGTGTCAAAGGTGAGCTGGCCAGCGCGGGCAGACAATGCATCATACCGTGCGGCGAGTCGGTTCAGTCGCTGGCAGTCCAGTGCGGCCAAAGGCATCACGAACTCCATCTCCGTTAATCGACTGGCATTATCAATTTGGTTGAGCATCAACCCGTGCTCATTGAGCGGGTGTTTCAATACCTGTGTCATCCACTGCTGCAATATCGGGCACCACTGTGGGTCATAGTTTTCCAAGCTAAGATGATGGGTAATAAGCTCAGCGATTTCTTCACTCATCAAATCGGCGGTAAAGTCCACTTCTTCAAATAGGGTGTGTAAAAAGGTACCGGCTCGTGCGCCTTTGGGAAACGCAAAAACCGACCAAGGATCCACCGCCACATCCGCCGTCTCCTCGTCAGCGAGATCATCGTCCGCGTCCAAGTCATAACTGGCCAATGTTGGCAAGGCACTGATGTGATGGCTTTGTTTTAGCAGCCCTGAGTAACTGGTTAAGCGCCACTGACGGTCAATCTTGCCGCCAAACTGACGCGCGCTTAGCGCCTCATGCGTGCCCGTTTGAGGGGCATAACGGCTATCATCCGGCTCAGGCGGGGCGACCACAGCCACCGCATCGCTCGCGCTTGCTAATCCAGCCAAACTCTCGGCCAGCAGGCTAGCATCACCGGCTTCTCCATGCTGGAGCAAATAACCGAGGGCCGTTAGGTGCAAGGCCGAGTCTTTTTGCCGACTGTTACCTTGTTTAAGAGGTGCACAGCCGATAAAACACCCATACACGGCACGGGTCACCGCCACGTACAGCAAGCGGATATCTTCAGCCAGCCGCTCTTTTTCAGCCCGCTCTTTGCCTTCATCGACATTATCCAGCGCCAGCACTGGCTGATACTGTTCATCGTGATAAAACGGTTGGCTGCTTTCGCGATACTGACAAGCAAACGGCAAGTAAACCAGATCGTATTCCAAGCCTTTCGATTTATGGATGGTGACGATTTGCACCAAATCACGCTCCGACTCCAACCGCACCTGCTGCTCTTCCGATTGTTGAGCGGGCTCGGCCATTCGCTCTTGTAGCCAGCGGATCAGCGCGTGTGGGTTGTCCAATTGCTGGCTGGCACTTTGCAGCAACTCCGCGATATGCAAAAAGTCGGTCACACAGCGCTCGCCTTGCGGCATCGCCAACCAGTTTTCTGCCACTTGGCGGGCACTGGCGACTTGGCGAAGCATCGGCATCACGCCACGGCGCTGCCAAGTGTCACGGTAATGGCTAAAGGCCACCACCTCTTGCTCCCACAAGGCTTCGTCTTGATTGAGTAACGCCAGCTGCTCGGCAGTCAGGCCAAATAAAGGGCTGGCTAGCGCCGCCCGCAACTTACGCTCGTTTTCAGGCTGCATGACCGCCACTAAAATGCGTTCAATATCACTGGCGACGGGGCTGGCGAACACGTTATCACGGTTAGAAAGATACACAGACGCCACGCCTTTTTCGGCCAGCGCTTGCTTGACCAGCTGTGCCTCGCGTCCGGTGCGCACCAACACAGCGATATTGTGCGGCTGAATGTCGGCTTGGCCGGAAGGCGTTTGTAGATAACTATTGCCCGCCACCGATTGATTGAGCACTTGCGTTATATGCTGTGCGGTACTCACCGCTAAGGTCTGTTCAAAATCTTGCTTGCCACACAATTCATCCGGGCTGTGATGCCAAAAGGTGAGCGCGGGCTGCTCGTTTCCCTCCACCACCAGCGCTTTTTGTTTGGCGCTAGGCGAAGAGGCCACCGCTAAAAAGGGAATGCTGTCTTGATAAACGAACGGCGCCTTAGCGCGTGAGAACAAGGCATTGACCCCGCGCACCATACCATCTGTCGAGCGCCAGTTAGTGGCAAGGTTATAGTGATCACTCACCTGCGCACGGGCATGAATATAGGTGAAGATATCGGCGCCACGAAAGGCATAAATCGCCTGCTTAGGGTCGCCAATCATCATTAAACCGGTGCGCTCATCCTCTTCCCCTGTGTCTGTCTCGGCGTCTGCGAATACAGGGGCATCGTCCGCCACTGGCGGCTGATAGACAGTGCTAAAAATCTGATATTGCAGCGGGTCGGTGTCTTGGAATTCATCAATCATTGCCACCGGATATAAGCTGCGAATACGCGCCGCCAACTGGCCTTGGCTATCTTGGTCAAGTGCGCTGGCAAGTTGAGAAAGGAGATCGTCAAATGAGATCCACCCTTGGCGACGTTTTTCTTGGCGGAGCAGCTGCCGCACGTCTTTAATCGCCAGTGCGGTCAATCCCGGTTTTAACGTCGGCGGCTGATCAACCAATGCCTGAATCTGCTCAAATAGCGCTAGGCTCGGTGGCTCAGCTTTACTCTTGGCCGCCAACGTCTGTTGAGCGAATTTTTCCAACTTGTCGGGCAACTGGTAATCAAGCGTCTCGGCATTGGCCCATTGTTCCATCGCATTCAGCCAGTTCGCCAGATGGTCTTTGCGATAACTGCGGCCATCGAGCTTGGCGGCGCTGAGCTGGTCGGTGATTTGCTCCCCCGCCTCGCGCCATGCGCGCTTCACCGCATCAATCTTGGCAATCGCCGCTTGGTGTGCCGCCATGAGATCTTCGCCGAGCTCAGGCGCCTTGACCGTGACAGCTGGTCCGGATAAATAGGGCGCAATCTCTTTTAATAAGGCCTCCGGTGCGGGCCAGTAGCTGCTCACCACACCGGCTAACGATTTAGGCAACGGATAAAAACGACGACGCCAAAAATCGGCCGCCGCGCGCGCTTTAATTTGTCGCTCGTCGGTGACAAATTCATGACTGAACAGGCTGCCCGATTCAAACGCATTTTGGGTCAGCATCCGCTGACAAAAACCGTGAATAGTATAGATAGCCGCTTCGTCCATCTGACGCTCGGCCTCTAACAGTCGCTGCGCCGCGGTTTTATGATCGCTTACCTCTGCCAGCAAAGGGCCAATGATAGGGTCGTCACTCTCACCGCGCATAAAGGCAAAACGCGCCTCATGAATGCGGCGCCGAATACGGTCTTTTAGCTCTTGGGTTGCCGCTTCGGTAAACGTCACTACCAGTATTTGCTCTACCCGACACGGCGCTGCGCGGCCATGCCCAAGCAACAATCGCAGGTACAAGCCAGCAATGGTAAACGTCTTGCCGGTGCCAGCGGAGGCTTCGATTAATCGGACGCCATCAAGTGGCAAGGTGAGCGGGTTGAGGATCTGCGGTTCCATATCATTATTTCATCGCCTAGTCTGCCCGCTATTGTAGCAACCCCTTGGGGGAAAACATATTCAGGCCGAGACAACCGTGCTGAGCTCGCTAAGATTTTCCTGCCCGACTCATTGACTTTTATTCATGCTTACACCTCTCAAATGATATTAATACTCATTATCATGACTTGATATTTAGTTTTAATTCTATTAATAATGGACTGCTTATAACTATCACTCATATAAAACTCATACAGGGAGTATCACCATGCCACTCATCCACCGACTCTCGGTGCGTAATAAGCTCTTACTTTTAGTTGGCTTAGCCGTATTAAGTCTCGTCAGTTTGGCCGCTTACCTTTCTTTTTCCCATTTTGAGGCCATCAAGCAAGAGCGCATCGCCCAGATGCACAAAAAGGTCGATATGGCATGGCACTATCTTGATGCTATGCGCCGACAATACCCCAACCAAGACACGCCCCCCGAATCCGTTCTTCATGCTGTCAGCGCACTTAAATATGGCCAAACCGGCTACTTTTTTATCGTCGATCGCAATAATATGATGATTGCTGGTGCCGAAAGTGCAGTAGGCAAAAACACGCGGCAAATTGTTGATGCCGATGGCCAATCGATTTTACCCGCTCTGACCCAGGCCGCTAATCAAGCTAATGGGGGGATCGCGCGGTATACATTTCAAAAGCCCGGTAGTCATCAAGCGGTAGAAAAGCTCAGTGTGGTGAAGCGTTTTGGTCCTTGGGATTTGATGGTAGGTTCAGGGTTCTACTTGGATGACCTACGCGCACAGGCGTGGCAGCAAGCGCTCAACGCAGCAGGAGTGACAGCTCTGATTAGCGCGGTGATGATTGTACTTGCCAGTGCCCTTTCCCGAGCGATGCTGACACCGCTCATGGCGCTGCGCCATGTCATATCCTCACTCGCTGAGGGCGATCTTACTCAACGCGCGACCGTGTATGGTCGCGATGAGATTAGCGACATGAGTCAGCATACCAACCAAGCTTTGGATGCGCTGCAGCGGCTGATCTCGCAGGTAGATACCAATGTAAGCGAGCAGCATCAAGGTAGTGAAGAAGTCGCAAGCCTGGCTGCCAGCACCGCTCGTGCGGTTGAAGAACAAAATCGCACTCTCGACTCTGTGGCAAGTGCCGTCGAAGAGCTTTCTACCGCCGTACGTGACGTGCAATACCTTACCGAGTCAAATGCTTCTCAAACCGATAGCGCGACACAGCTCATCAACGATGTCGATGGCAGTTTGCAACGCGCTACCAGCGCGATGGAAACCGTGCAGCAACGCGTCGACGATACGTCTGAGATCTTACGTGAACTCGCCGACTCCACCCAACAAATCAGTGATGTGACTACCGTCATTAACACCATTTCCGAGCAAACCAACCTACTTGCCCTTAACGCAGCGATTGAGGCAGCACGAGCGGGTGAAGCGGGACGTGGATTTGCAGTGGTTGCCGATGAGGTTCGCCAATTAGCGCAATCCACGCAAGAGTCGACCACACGCATCAGTGATATTGTCGGCACGCTGCAAGCTCGGGCCGACAATGCAGTCAGCAGCATGGCGGATGGTCAACAACAAACACAAACATGTGTCAATGACGCACAAGCGGCGCGTCGTGATATGGCCGCGTTGCAAACTCAGGTTCAAGAACTCGCCGCTTTGAATGGCCAAGTGGCGACTTCAACCACTCAGCAAGCGGCTGCCGCCGAGGAAGTGGCCAAGAACCTAGCAGCTATCACCGAAGTGTCTCATCAAAATGCCCAAGCCAGCGATGATACCCGTGAACTGACCGATAAAGCACTGTCACTCAGCCAGCGTGTAAAGCAAGGTCTCTCGCTATTTTCACACTGATAAAGCCCTAACAGTGAAAGGATCACCAAGACGACTTGGTGGCTCCTTGACGGTGAGCGATGACTCCCTAAAAAGCGAACATTAAAAAGGCCAGCATGGCTGGCCTTGGTTCATTGATTGAGACGTAACGCTTACGACTGAAGCCAAACTGGGTTGGTCCATGCCGTGCTGCCGTCTTTGTCTTCCACTTCTAGGTTGATCCAACCTTCTGCATCCGCAGGAATAGGCAGTGATAGCTCAAGGCGCTGTGTACTCTCTTCGGGGTTAATGGTGATGCTGTTTAGCACCTCACCACCTTGACCGATTAAGCGCACTTCTTTGAGACCATCAGCGGCGACTACATTGATATCCCATTTATCACCAGCCTTGGCGGTTTCACCAAACATGATGTTTTGTGGGTACAGAATGGGCCCCTGAGTGGCATAGCCGTGACCTGCTTTCAACGCTTTGGCAAAGGCAAGAGGCGTTAGCTCACCATCAACATTGGCCATCATACGAATACGACCGGTAAGCTGGTTCCACGCATCATGAGTATCGGTACCGGCTGTGAGGTACATGGCTTCGCCTTGATCCCAAAGCTTGTGCGCTTTTTCAAGGGTCGGCTCGTTATCGACACGTGCGTTGAGCTCCATCAGGTCGAAACGATCGGTCTTACCACCCGGCACCGCATCCTTAGCGATATTGGTGAAGTAGCCATAATCGTTATATGGGTGGTTCATCGGCACCACTTCTGCGCCCATCTCATGCGCAGCATCAATCAAGGTGTGCACGTCATCAGTACCCGGATCGACCGTCAGCGCGGCGCCATTGTCGATGGGGAATGGGTTCATGTGTCCCCACGATGGCGAGATCTCAATCGATGGAATGAAAGGTACGCCACGTTTTGCTGATAGGTCAGCAAACACTTTGTGATTAATGGTGGAGTCATGATCACTGATAAAGGTCAGATCCAAGTCAGTTGCCAACTGAGCACGCACCACGATTTCTGGAGGTGTTACCCCTTCCAGCACATTGCCGTGGTGGTGCAAGTCAGCGCCATACCAATGGTTACGGTTAGGGAAAGTCACCTGAGGCACTTTCACCACTTGTTGGTTGGTTTTGCCCGACTCGAGCGTTACATCCAAAGTTTGTGATTCTGCAGTAAAGCCCGCACCGGCGTTAATGCCTAACTTGTATTCACCCGGTGCCAGTTTTAGCTCGGCATGGCCGGCAGGCAGCAAATCAGTGAAGAAGGTACGCTTACCCAAAAATTCAACCGGTGGCGCTTGGCCTTCAATGATAGTCACACGCGCGTCTTTGGCTACACCAGAGGCCGCTTCTTCCACGTTAAGTGCAAGCGTCGCTGGGCTTTTCAGCGATGTGAAATCCAGTGTTTGTTCACTATCGGCACTGACGGTAATAGATTGCGGTTGGCTGTTCGCATGTCCTGTTGCCGTGCCATACACTTGGTACTTACCTTCTGGCAATGCCATGTTGTATTGACCCTCTTTGGCAAGGGTCCACGCGTAAGGGTGACCGTCTTTTTCAATCATCACAATCGCATCGGCTGGCACGTTACCGTTGTCGGCGCGCAATTGGCCGCTAATGGTGCCCGTCGCTTCGCCATGACGCTCAGCTTCGGCTTTAACAATCGGTGCCATATCGCCGTTTGGAACAACCTGCAGCTTTGAGTCAAAGGTACGGGTTTCACCGGCTTTAAGCGTGTGGCCCAAATACATGTCGCGGCCATTGTATTTGATGCGATCAAAGTAAGGCGCATGCAACGCAAACGCCCAATCTCGGTCATACGCGACCATGCGATCGGCAAGGGCGTTATCCGCCATCGCTTCTTCATTGCCTTCAAGGCCCGGCACTGCGAACTGATAACCCGTATCCGGCCAAATCGTGTGGCCTGATTCCAGCTCAAGATCGTCTTCGCCTTGGTTGGTCATCACGGTTTTCAGCCCAATCGAATCAGAGCCTGATTCCAAGGTATACCAAGTGGTAATGTCGACCTTGTCGAAGTTACGGCTCACTTTGATCACCGCTTTTTCATCGCTGTCTTCCACAATCTCAATCGACTTACGCTCGTTCGGCCAAGCCGACCAGCTGTTGGGGATGAAATCTGCAAAAGCGACTCGGTCTAGATCAATTTTGCCATTTTTCACCGCCGCGAGATCCACCAAGGTGCCACGTGGCACACCCCACGGTGGCGCAGACTCAACCGCCAATGCAAACGCGACATGCTCGTTTTTTACGGTGATGTCTTGGGCGTGCGTTGCCTCGCCGTCGGGAATCGCCGTTTTACCCTGTGTAATGCTGACGTCGGCATGCGCTGAGGCACCCAACAAAAGGCCAGAGACTAAGGTTGCCACTGCGCTTTTTGAGAATTTATGCATGAAGGCACTTCCTTTTTTTCATGGTTTGTTATGTGAATTTTCGATGACATTGTGCGTTAAGTTAATTACACGTTCAAATAAAAAACATCGTAAAAACCCTACAAAACCACACATTTAATACGTCCACTAACAAATTAAAAAACCACAAGATACTGATATTGGTATAAATTTTTCTGAAACCCACCATTCAAATGATCGTTTAAAAAATATTTAGACCCCAAATAGATTGACCCCTAATGAGGCGCAAGTCGCGCAATCTTTGACCAACAAATTGATAACAATTGTCGCACTAAACGCCGACGTATTGACGCACCTCCTGCTCACTCTTTAATGATATTTAGCGCGCACATTTAGATATTTACTCAACTATAATGAATAAAAATACAATAAGAACATCAAAAATCATGCTTTTAAAGACAATCGATGCACAATAAAAAGCCAAGCATCAACTTGGCTAACAGGGGGAAGCGTGGAGAGGAAGAGACAGAGGCCACATCGCGCCTATGATGCGGACTTCACTACATGCTAGTGTTTTTGTCGCTGCGCTAACATCGGCATTAAGTGGCGATCGCCTGTTGCTAACAGCGCTTGGCCGAGGCTTTCACGCCATTGCGGCCAAACACGGTAAACGTAAGGGTCTTGTCCTTCGCCAGGATTAAAGCCTCCCACAAAGGCATCGCGTATCGATTTCAGCGCTTTGTCTTGGCCGGTTTCACTGTTATCAAAGCCTTTTTTACTATCTCGGGCTTTTATCCCCGCCCCGACTGAGCTTGGCATATAGGTAAGCGGCTGATTCAGTCCCTGTTGATAGTCTTCAACCAAGGCTTGTAGGTGTGCTCGCGCGTCATCTTTGCTGAGTGGGGAAAACTCAATGGTTTCTTTCACTCCCACCAGCGTACTCGGCACGGCTTCGCCCATTGCGCATTGGCATAAATGATCAATCCATACCGCAAGCTGATGACGTACAGTCAGATCGCCACAATGAAAGCGAACCAAGCTGTCTTGATAACGCCGATTGAGCCAACCTTGCAGTTGTACCTCACCCAAGGCTGTAGGAAGGGCCAGATTGAGTTCAAGATCGGGGCGCGGCGAGGCGAGCAATGGCGTTAAGCGTTGGTACATGTCACGGATTACCATAACTTGCGTATCCAAGGTCAATTCGCCAAAGTACGCTAAGGGCAACTTGCCCTGTCCTCGCTGTCGGGCCATAAAATCCTGCACGCTTTGGGGACTGTCATCAGTCTCAATAAAGTGCGCTAACAGCTGATCGCGCAGTTGAAAACGGTGCAAGGTATCTAAGCGAAAGGGTTCAAATTCTTCTAACGGCGCTTCTAACTGCTCAAAGAAGACTTTCAAGCGGCGTTGGAAAAAATAGCGCACGGGCAACCGCCAAAAGCGCTGCAACTCAGCCAACTCAATCACAGGATCGATATGACTATCCGGATCAGGGCTTAATGCATCATCCATAAATGCCGGCAGTTGCGTCCCTTGCCCTTTGGCAGCCGGTAGCCACTCTTGCGCGTAGCTACCATCATGAGCAAACGCCTCTGGGCTAAAGGGAATGAGTGGATGAGTCTGGATAAGCCTCTCTTCCAGCCGCTGACGTGACTGGACTTCGGGTAAGTCGCGGTCACCGGCCAAACAGTAGCCTTGGGTACAATATTCAAGCAGCTCGGTAACCAGCACCGACGGGACTTTTAAGCTGTTATCTTGCACTGAGCGCCCGACATAACTGATATATAAACGCTGCTGTGCTGACTGCAGCGCTTCTAAAAACAGGTAACGATCATCGTCGCGGCGCGAGCGATCCCCTGCCCGCGTGCGGCCCACCATTAAATCAAAACCGACGCTAGGCACAGTGCGCGGGTACACGCCATCATTCATCCCAAGCAGACACACCACGTTAAAGGGAATAGAGCGCATCGGCATCAAGGTGCAAAAGTTGACCTGTCCGGCCAAAAAGCGCTGGCTGAATCGCTCGTTGTTGAGGCGACCATTAAAGTAATCGCGCACCACGGGCAAGGTTAGCGTGTGGGTAAAGGCGGCATCGCTAAGCTGTGTCAGCCAACTGTCTAACTGGGTACGGATTAATTTGACTGCTAACTCTTCATCCCCTTCAATGGCGAAGCAGTCATCCAGCATTTGAGTCAACCGCGCCACCCACGCCTTGCCATCGCATTCAATCGCCAGTTGTTGCTGGTAGTGGATCAATGTGTCTATAAACAACCCTAACCGCCCCGCCAGCTCCGCATTAAGCCCTTGGACTTCATCATAAGGGACGGTGTCTGCAAACAAGCCGGCCTCACTCGGCATCGCGTAGCCGAGTAGCATACGTTTCAGGCCAAATAACCACGTATTCTGATACTGCTCGGGCAAGGCAAATTGACTCGCGGTATGGGTATCAAGCCCCCAGCGAATGCCGGTTTCTTCCACCCACTGCTTAATCTGATCAAACTGTTGGCTGTCGATGGCAAAACGGCGCGACACCGCCGGCACCTCAAGAATTTCCAATAGTTCCGCCGCACTGCATCGACTATCAGGCAGGGTGAGCAGACGCAAAAAGGCGGCTAACACCGGGCTTTCTTGATCGGCGCTGCGATCTGAGATGGAAAAGGGAATAAAACGCTCACTCGGCGCATTACCAAACACCGCTTGAATGGCGGGGCTGTAGGCATTGATATCCGCCACCATCACAATCACATCGCGGGGGCTCAGTGATGGGTTGGCCTCAAACATCGCGAGTAGCTGATCGTGCAGCACTTCGACTTCGCGCATCGGGCTGTGACAGGCATGGATTGCGATGGATGCATCATCTGGCTCGATTTCTGTTTTCGCCGCACTGGTTTCAGTCTGCTTGGGATCGCCTGGCTCATTCAAATCCAAAATATCGGCTTGGATGTGATGCAGTAGATTATCGCGGTTAATAGGTACAAAGCCGCTATCAATCTCATTACAGGCCATTTCCGAGAGCAGCAGTAAGTTATCGCGCCCCAGTTTTCCCATCGACGCCAGCAAGCTGTTCCCTACTTCACCGTGCTCGGGCTCATCAAGTCCCAGTGCCAATTGGCTCTCGGCGGGGATGTTTTCAATTCGGCTGATCTTATCCCGCGCCAATGCGGCACGTTTAGCCAGATAGCGCTTGTCGCGAATATCGCCCCAATAGTAACGGCATGGGTTGGTGAACATAAAATGCACCTCCACATGCTCGCCCAGTGCTTGCAACGCATCCAGATAGCGTGGTGGGAGCGCGGAGATGCCAAACACAAACACCCGTTCAATATCAGCCAGCCCCGCAGGCTTGTGCTGATGGCTGGTTAAGGTATCGATAAACTCTTGATACAAGTTAGCGCGATGGTAAGGCGATTGGCCCAGCCCCAATGTGTGATCGTATAAGCGACGCCACAGTTTTTGCTGCCAAGGCTGCACATCGTCAAGCTCGGGTACCGGTTGTTCTTGCTCCCATGCCAGCACCCACTCGGGGCGATAGACCAGATACTGGTCGAAAATATCGGCCACTTTTTCGGCCAGCTGGTAAGCGCGTTGCTGATCCTGGCTATCTTCCAAATACGCGGCTAAATCAGCGAACTCTGGCGCATCCAGACAGCTGGGTAAGATGTCCATTAGCTTCCATGTCATTGCCTCTTTATTGAAATCACTGCGCTCAGGCACGCCATCCAACACCCGCACAAACAACTGCCAGATAAAGGTAGCGGGAAGTGGGAATTCGACGTTAGCGACAATCTGCTGCTCGTTGGCGAGTGCCATTTTTAACCACTGCGCCATGCCGGGGCTTTGCACCAGAATAAGTTCTTTTTGAAAGGGGTCAGACAGCGGACGCTGCTGGATCAGGGAGACCAACAGCGATTTTAACAGATCGAGCTGATTAGAGTGATAAACAGTAAACACAAGGCGCTCACATGGGAAAGATAACTGGCATCGATTGTGGCCGATTGCCGTACTAAGCGCAAACCGCTACCGACACACCGCGACCTCGCACACGACTTGTTAAGCGCGTGATAATGCGGCAAATCGCTGAGCGATTACACGCGATTGTCACCCACACTGAATGCGATCAGCTGGCTGATATGGTTCAGTGAACGCCCCGACTCTTGCTGCCACTCATTAAATGCCTGTTGCGCTGCTTGCATCGCCCGCTTGGTCTCTCGACCGCTATCAACGATTTTAGTCGCGCGCAGGTAGTGCTCGATATCACGGGTGAACAAGAAGGTGTCCTTGCCCATTCGGCGCAAGGTATAAGCACCGGTATTACCGCCTAAACGCTTACCGTGTTTTTTTAAATACTGCCATAAACCGACAATATCCTCGCTGGGCCAATCGGCGACAAACTGGCTAAAACTGCCGTGCGATTGCTGCACGCGGTGGATCATTTCCGCGTTGTGTGGAATCGTCATCACCTTGGTAAGGTGACGAATAATCGCTGGGTTGGTGGCTTTTTCTTCCCACATTTCCGGTGGCATCAGCAGCATTTTCTCAATATCAAAGCCCCAGAATACCTCTTCGAACCCCGGCCACTTTTTACGGACGACCTGCCAACTAATGCCCGATTGAAACACCTTCTGACTAAACGCCGCGAGCCAGCGATCATCTGGTATCTCACACAAGGCATCATGTTCAAGCGGTGCCACCAGCATATGCTCTAACGCACGTTGACCACCTTTACGTTCGGCGGCACGTTGATAAATGGTGCTAAATTTTTCTCTCATGTCACAATCATGGCCGGGTCAGTGGACAATGGCCCTTATCCTACTGTATAAAAAGACAGTAAATCAACGAAGAGAGGGTAATTATGGCCGTTATCGTCAAGTACGTGGTCGAACGCGAGGGAGAAGAAAAGATGACATTTACCTCCAAAGCTGAAGCCGACGCCTACGACAAAATGTTGGATATGGCGGATGCCATGTTCGATCTGATTGGAGAAAGCGAACTGGTAGACGACGAAGAAAAGCGTGAAGCCTTGTCGCTATACCTTGCTCAACACAAAGACTCGGTGCTTGAAGCACTGGGCGCAAAACGCAAGGCGGCAAAGAAAAAGCCGGCAAAAAGCGAGAACAAAGCGGACGAGAGTCGCGACGACAAAGACGCCGACGCGGCCTAATGTTGTGATTGCAGATCCTTTTAACATCCGCGAAAGAGCAAGCCCATTTGGCTTGCTTTTTTTATGCCTGTCTCCTGATGACTATGCATCAACATGAATCGGTGCGCTGACCTGTAACGGTTTTTGCCTCCGCCAGCCGTTAAGCGCTTCCAACCACCGCCGCTTGTCTTTAAGATGAAGTGTTTGATGTTTTAAGCCCAACGACACAAGGAGACTCCCCCCAATGGCAAGCTTTGCTCTGGCACTCGGTACCGCCACTCAAAACCAGGACGGTAAAATCATTGAAGCCTATTTCCCAGCGCCCCTGCTTAATCCTAGTGATGATCTGGTAAGTGCCCTAAGCGCGCTAACCGATTATAGCGCCGGTAATCAGGTACTAGAGGTTGCACCAGAAACCTGCGCTGCAATCAGTGAAGCCTTCGCCGCCGCTGGCGCCCAAAAGGCAGCTAACTTTGCGAGCAAGGCTCAACAAACCACACAGCCACTGGTGCTGGTTATTCTAGAAAACGACAGCAAACCCGCATCGGTGGCTGAAGGCTTCCTCAAGCTTCAGCTGATCTCGCACCGCTTAGTCAAACCACACGGTGTGGTACTAGACGGACTCTTTGGCCTGCTACACAACATTGCTTGGACCAACCAAGGCCCAATCGACTTGCCGGAGCTACCTGAGCGTCAGATGGAAGCGCGTCTGAAAGGCGAAACATTGACCGTTGAGTGCGTGGATAAATTCCCGAAAATGACCGATTACGTGGTGCCTGCTGGCGTGCGTATTGCTGATACCGCCCGTGTTCGCTTGGGCGCCCATGTGGGTGAAGGCACTACGGTGATGCACGAAGGCTTTATCAACTTCAATGCCGGCACCGAAGGCAAGAGCATGATTGAAGGCCGTATCTCTGCGGGTGTGATGGTCGGTCAAGGTAGCGATATTGGCGGCGGTGCATCCATTATGGGGACGCTGAGTGGCGGCGGCCAGATTGTGATCTCAATTGGTGAGAACTCACTGTTGGGTGCCAATGCTGGCCTTGGCTTCCCATTAGGCGATCGTTGCACCATCGAGTCAGGACTGTATGTCACCGCAGGCACCAAAGTCACCATGCTCGACGCTGACGGCAATGTGGTCGAAAGCATCAAAGCACGTGATTTGGCCGGTAAGTCGGACCTATTGCTACGCCGCAACTCAAAAACGGGAGCGGTTGAATGCTTAACCAACAAAACGGCGGTCGAGCTCAACCACGAGCTACACGCGAATAACTAATCAAGCCCGCTTTTAGTTCTTTTCAGAGGCGGCCAACTTGGTCGCCTTTTTTATGTCTACTTTGCTTGAATCACTATCGCGTCACCGCAATACGCCAAAAAGCACAAGCAGGTTTGTGGCACATTTTAACCACAAGCGAAAACTAGGAAAATAAACAGGCGCGAGGCGGCCCTGACTGGCGGGTAAATCAGCGTTCGTGACCTCTCCCAACGTAGCATTTTTGGCATTGAGTTCAAGGCTTTTCCGACCTTTTCGGTGTCAGGATTCGCAGGTGCTCACAGATCCTTCTATCGATATCCTTCCCCCCTTTAAACATGAGCTAAGTCACGTTATCAATAATGGAAAGCGGTAATCTGAAGATGAACCTAATACAGGGGAACAAAGAGGAAAGAGTATGAGAGTGGAAATTGCAGGCAAAAACATCGAAATCACTCCCGCCATCCGTGAGCGCATCGAAAGCCGCTTTGAAAAGCTGGCCAAGTGGCAGGTGGCACTCATCAATCCTCATGCTGTGATCAGTAAGGAGCCAAACCATCAGTTCAAAGTGGAAGCGAAAGCTGGGCTACCAGGTTCAACACTGGTTGCCTCTGCCGAAAGCGACGACATGTACAAAGCGATTAACGAGGTGGGCCAAAAACTCGAGAAGCAACTGAATAAGGTCCAACACAAAGGCGAAGCGCGCCGTAACGATAAGTCAGCCGCGACGGTTGCGATGGAAGAAAATCCAGCCGATGAGGAAATCTAACCCTCAGCGCAACACCTAACTCGCTAAACATGTTAGCCCCGCCCTCGCGGGGCTTTTTGATCCTTGACACGCCTGCCTGCGCCCCATATGGTTAATCCATACGCAAACATAACAACACAACGCCCAATGCTGATTCTCGTTCGTTTTTTTCGCTTCTTTTTTATCTCGCCAACGCGGGAGGAAGCGTGCTAAGCCTAATCAGCCTGGCGCACTAACCTCCCAACCGGGAGGTTTTTTTGTATTAGAACAAGGATAATGTATGCCAGACACACCACGCCCACTGGATGAGATACGCACGCGCATAAGCCAGCTTGATCAAGAGCTGCTGACACTATTGGCCGAGCGCCGTCGCTTAAGCCTAGATGTCGCCAAAAACAAAGTCGCCGTGCAAAAACCGATTCGCGATCAAGCCCGTGAACAAGCCTTATTAGAAAAACTGGTGACCAAAGCGCAAGATCACCAGCTAGACGCCCACTATGTATTGAGTCTGTTTCACACCATTATCGAAGACTCGGTACTTATCCAGCAGCGCTATCTGCAAAACCTAGCCAACCCAGACAATCAGCGTCCAGTGGCACGGGTTTCTTTCCTGGGCAACCAAGGCTCATATTCCTATCTCGCCGCGCGACAATACTTTAGCCGCAAGCAAACCGAACTGGTGGAAATGGCCTGCGACAGCTTTAAAAAGGTGGTAGAAACGGTAGAAACCGGCCATGCCGATTACGGCATCTTACCCGTAGAGAACACCAGTTCTGGCTCAATCAATGAAGTGTACGATCAGCTGCAGCACACGCGTTTATCGATTGTCGGTGAGCTCACGCTGCCTATCGACCACTGCCTGCTTACCGTCGGTGACCAAGACCCAAGCCAAATTGATACCTTGTATGCCCACCCGCAGCCGCACCAGCAATGCAGCGAATACATTGACACCTTGGGTAAAGTGAAGAAGATTTATTGCTCCAGCACCGCTGAAGCCATGCAACAAGTGGCGGATTTAAACCAGCCCAACGTCGCCGCGATTGGTCATGCGGCAAGTGGTGAGTTTTACGGTTTAACCGCGATTAAGAGCGAGATAGCCAACCAACAGCAAAATCACACCCGCTTTATTGTCGTGGCCCGCAAGCCGGTTAAAGTGTCGTCACTGACCCCTGCCAAGACCACCTTTATCATGTCGACCTCGCAGCAAGCCGGCTCCTTGGTGGAGTGTTTAATGGTACTGCGCGAGCGCGGCATCAATATGACCAAGCTCGAATCTCGGCCCGTGCTTGGCAACCCATGGGAAGAGATGTTTTACGTCGATGTTGAAGCCAATATGGCCAGCAACCTGATGCAAAGTGCGCTGGACGAGCTCACCACCCTGACCCGTTATCTAAAAGTGCTCGGCTGCTACCCGTCAGAGACCATTTCCCCCACCGAGGTATCGCTGCCGGACAGCGACGAATAATCGCGAGTAGCCATTAACGCCAGAAGCCCACGATGTGGGCTTTTTTTAAACTCCGTTTATCACTTTAAAATCAGCAGATAATAGATAAAAATAGTTTTACTTAGCTTTCTAGGTGAGTACTTA
>NZ_MUEY01000018.1:0-74158 GCF_001995695.1 Salinivibrio sp. ML290
TTCTCAACGAGTGCCCACACAGATTGCATAGGTCAAATTGTTAAAGAGCGTTGACGTTGCGAAGCTGCGCTTCGCTTGGTCAGGGCTGCGTATCTTACGCGCCTTGCCGTTAAAGTCAAGAAGAAACTTTATCTTTTATTTTCAACCCGCCGGGTGAAATAAAACCTCTTTTTGACTCCCCTAACGCTTGGCGTTAAGCAGGTCGGCCATCTTAATCTTTTAAAAAATCACGTCAAGCGTTTATTTTTATTTGATTTTTTTCTCGACATGCTCGCTGAACGCTTGCCCTGCGTGCCGTGTCGATGGAGGCGCATTATAGAGAAACCACTCACCTTCGCAAGACTAAAAAGCGACTTTTTTTAGAAAAAGTCGCCGTTCGGTCAAACAATCAGCGTTATGGCCTAAAAGCGGGCAAATTGCTCGCTAAATTCCGCCACTTTTCGCCAATCCGTGTATTCAACCTCTTTGGTCGTATCGGTCTCCCCACCCGTGATATGCATGATGAAGCGAATCATCACTCGATCAAACCATTTATAACGTGGGTAGTAGAGTGCGCCGGCAAAGACACCATGCAGTTCGGGGGTCCAGGGTGACTTTTCGATAAACTTACGGCTATAAGCGCTGGTTTCTGGCGTATCTTTCCCCGGTTTACGCGCGGTGAGATTGACACTAAAGAATGCTGCTTTCACGGTTTTAAGCTGATCTGCATGCGCATCAATGAATTGATATAGCTTTTTATTAAAGTGGCCATAGCGAATAGACGCACCAATCAGTATCCGATCGTATTGGCTGAGATCGATGTCTGGCCGCTGATGAATATCTTTCACCTCACACTGCGCCGAAGCCCCCAGCTGTTGCTCGATAAAATGCAGGATTTTCTTGGTCTGCCCTTCTCGGCTGGAATGTAGCAGTAAGACTTTTTGCGTTGCGTTGCTTTGCTCGCTCATGTCCTCTCCTTCCCCATACGGCTAGCTCCGCCAGAATGTGGGAGTAAATAAAACCAATAATGTGAATATTTCTAAACGACCGAATAGCATGGCAAGGATCAATACCCACTTCGCCGTGTCATTAATATCGCCAAAGTGAGCAGCCACTTCGCCTAGCCCTGGGCCTAGGTTATTGAGCGTCGCTGCAACGGCTGAAAACGCCGTTAGCTCTTCAATCCCCGTCGCAATTAAGGCCAACATACAAATGACAAATACCAGCGCGTAGGCGGAGAAGAACCCCCATACGGCATCAACCACTTGCTGCCTTAGCGCCTTATTACCCACTTTGATGGTATATACCGCGCGAGGGTGCACCAAGCGTTTCAATTCTCGCGTTCCTTGGAGTGACAACAGCAAGATACGAATGACCTTCATCCCGCCACCGGTCGAGCCTGCACACCCACCAATAAATGACGAGAACAAGAGTAAAACGGGGAGGAACAACGGCCAATGGGCAAAGGTTGTGGTGGTATACCCCGCGGTGGTTGATATTGATACCGACTGAAATAGCGCCTGGGTGAAGGTTTCCGTGGCGCTCTCATAAACCTGATGCCCGCTCAGCATGGTAAACACCACCAGCCATAGTAGGAACTGAATCACCAAAAACGCGCGAAATTCTGGATCACGCAAGTAAAACTTTAGATTGAGCCCATTATTGGCAAAGGCGGCGAAATGGAGAGAAAAGTTACACGCAGAGATCAGCAGAAACACCACAGTGATGAGATTAACCGCAGTGCTATCAAAGTGACCAATGCTGGCATCGTGGGTTGAGAACCCGCCGATGGCAACGGTCGAAAAGCTGTGCCCAATGGCATCAAAGGCAGACATGCCCGCCAGCCAGTAGGCCAAGGCACAACTTACGGTTAAAGTCAGATAAATGTACCAGAGCACCTTGGCAGTCTCAGCGATCCGAGGTGTCATTTTGGTGTCTTTCACGGGGCCAGGGATCTCGGCGCGATAAAGCTGCATCCCCCCGATGCCGAGTACTGGTAGGATGGCCACCGCCAGCACAATGATCCCCATACCACCAAACCACTGTAGCAACTGACGATAGAACAAAATCGCTTTAGGTAACTCATCTAGCCCCACAATGACGGTTGCGCCCGTCGTGGTTAAACCAGAAAAGGACTCAAAAAACGCCTCGCTCACGGAAAGATCGGGCTGTTCAGACAGCATCAACGGAACTGCCCCTGCACTGCCGATCACCGTCCAGAATAATACAACAATCAAAAAGCCATCACGTGCTTTGAGTTCATGCCGATAATTTCGATTGGGGAACCAAAGTAACCCGCCACCTGCGAGTAGCAGAAAAAACGTCAAAACAAAAGGATAGCCCGCGCCATCACGATAGATAAACGCAACCAATGCAGGCGCTAACATGGTGATGCTGAACAGGGCCAGCAGGAGTCCGACAATGCGGGTAATGGAACGAAATTGCATAGCCTGACGTGGCCCTCTTATCGGCGGTAGCGACTTTCTACCGTCTCGTCGTTACACGTAAAGCAGGCTAAGTGCCTGACGTTGTCTTATGTTCTAACGGGTGCGCGCTTGCTTGTCCGCGGGTTTGATTTTTAAGTGCTTCAAGAAACACATCGATATAGCGCGCATCGATACGCACACTCAATCGCACATTATGGCTGAATTCTGCATCGAGCTGAACGCCATCGTACTGCTTGAGCAGCGATTCTATCGTATCAATGTGAGCATATTCACAGCTTATCGTGTAAGGGACTGTCACTGCCACTTCTCGCGTGGTCAAAAGGCCCAGGGCTTGCTGCACACTACTGCCATACGCTTTGACCAAGCCCCCAGTACCCAGTTTAATCCCGCCAAAATAGCGTACTACCACGGCACAAATCTCACCGACGTTCGCACCTGATAACTGCGCAAGCATCGGCTTGCCTGCCGTTCCCGCTGGCTCACCATCATCGCCACACCCCCATTGCACGGAAGATTCAGGCCGGCCTGCGACAAATGCCCAGCAGTGATGGCGTGCATCAGGATACGCTTCTCGCAACGATTGAATAAATTGCTTTGCCTCTTGTTCTCCGGGCGTATGAGCAAGATACGTAATAAACCGGCTTTTTTTGATTTCAAGCTCGTGCCTCACGGTGTCAGCAGGCACTGCGTATGGGGTGATAGGCATCATGGTACAACCTTTGTGTCTCAGCGATGCACTGTATCATATTCCCTCAAGCACGACAGGGACTCGACCACAGTAAAAACAACCCACACCACATATTTTAAACATTCGTTTAACTTTTGGTTGTCATTTCTTATAACAATGATCCACACTAGGTCGCATCTGGTCTAACCAGAACACTATTCAACCAGGATGGTACTGCCAACGTGGAGAACAACCATGATCTACCAAGGAGATAACCTATCAGTTCGTGCTTTGGATAACGGCATTGCAGAACTGACCCTAGACAGCCAAGGTTCTGTCAACAAATTGGATCTGGCAACGCTAGAAAGCTTAGACCAAGCCCTCGATGCCTTGTCGGGTCGCGATGATATTAAAGGACTGCTGCTGACCTCTGCTAAATCAGCCTTTATTGTCGGCGCAGACATTACCGAATTTCTCGGATTGTTTGCCAAACCCGACCAAGAGCTCTCTGATTGGGTATCTCGCGCCAATGCCATTTTCAATCGTTTAGAAGATTTACCCTATCCCACCCTTAGTGCCGTCAATGGCCATGCACTCGGCGGTGGCTGTGAGTGCATACTCGCGACCGATTTACGTGTAGCAGGTCAGGACGCGCGTATCGGTCTTCCTGAAACCAAGCTCGGTATTATGCCCGGCTTCGGTGGTACGGTGCGCTTGCCTCGACTTATCGGCGCCGATACCGCGATGGAAATCATCACTGCTGGGAAAGAAAAACGCGCGTCCGCGGCATTAAAAGAAGGCGTAGTGGATGCCGTTGTCGATAACGCGCACCTGCGTGACGCGGCGATTCGAATGCTAGGCCAAGCGATCGACGAAAAAATTGACTGGCAAAGCCGTCGCCAACAGAAAAAACAACCACTGAAGCTTAACCGCACCGAGGCAGCGATGAGCTTTACCATGGCCAAAGGCATGGTGGCACAAGTTGCAGGGAAACATTATCCGGCTCCAATGACGGCAGTGACGGCCATTGAAGAAGCCGCAGGGATGACACGCGATGAGGCACTTGAGGTCGAAAACCGCTATTTCGTCAAGCTAGCCAAAACCGATGTCGCACAAGCCTTGGTGGGCATTTTCCTCAATGACCAGGTCATCAAAGGCAACGCGAAAAAAGCTGCCAAACAAGGTAAAGATACACAACGTGGTGCGGTATTAGGCGCAGGCATCATGGGCGGCGGCATTGCCTATCAATCGGCACTGAAAGGCGTGCCGGTGATGATGAAAGACATCGCCCAAGCCTCACTCGACCTCGGTATGAAAGAAGCAACCAAGCTGCTGAATAAGCAGCTAGAGCGTGGTCGTGTCGATGGTTTTAAAATGGGCCAAGTATTGTCGTCAATCACCCCAAGTCTTCACTATGCGGGCATTGAGCAAAGTGACGTGATCGTCGAGGCCGTGGTCGAGAACCCGAAAGTGAAAACCAGCGTCCTCAAAGAAGTCGAAGCGCTAGTCAGTGACGACACGGTCATTGCGTCCAACACCTCTACCATTCCTATCAATACACTGGCGAAGTCATTGGCCCGTCCAGAAAACTTCTGTGGCATGCACTTCTTTAACCCGGTTCATCGCATGCCATTAGTGGAAGTGATTCGTGGCGAGAAAACCTCTGATGAAACCATCGCACGCGTGGTGGCTTACGCCGCCAAGATGGGTAAGTCGCCCGTGGTCGTCAACGACTGCCCCGGCTTTTTCGTCAACCGTGTATTGTTCCCCTACTTCCATGCCTTTAGCTTGCTACTGCGTGACGGGGTGGACTTCCAGCGCATTGATAAAATCATGGAAAAACAATTTGGCTGGCCGATGGGTCCGGCGTATCTGCTTGACGTGGTCGGTATTGATACCGCACATCATGCGCAGGCAGTGATGGCAGAAGGCTTCCCAGACCGCATGAGTAAGTCTGGCCGCGATGCCATTGATGTGATGTTTGAGGCCGAGCGCTTTGGTCAGAAGAATGGCAAAGGCTTCTACCGCTACACCACAGACAAAAAAGGCAAGCCGAAAAAAGAAGCCGATGAAGCCGTCCCTGCTTTGCTCGCACCCGTAATTGAAGGGGGTCAAGCAGAGATCAGTGACGAGGATATTATCGCTCGCATGATGGTGCCGATGATCAACGAAGTCGCCCGCTGTTTGGAAGAAAACATCATTGCCTCTCCGGCAGAAGCAGACATTGCTTTGGTTTACGGTATCGGCTTCCCGCCATTCCGAGGCGGTGCCTTCCGTTATGTCGATACTTTGGGTGTTGATAACTACGTCGCCATGGCTGACAAATTCTCTGAGCTCGGCGCTTTGTATCATGTTCCTACGGATATGAAACGTCGTGCCAGCGATAAACAGGCTTACTTTGATGTCACACCGGTCAACGCACCGCAATCAGCCTAAGTTTAAGGAGAGAACAATGAACAATGTAGTGATCGTTGACTGTATCCGTACCCCCATGGGCCGTTCGAAAGGCGGTGTGTTTCGCCACGTTCGTGCTGAAGATCTATCCGCGCACCTAATGAAGTCTCTATTGGTACGTAACCCTGGGGTAGACAGCACCAGTATTGAAGACATCTACTGGGGCTGTGTACAACAAACGCTCGAGCAAGGTTTCAACATTGCCCGTAATGCGGCGCTCCTTGCTGGCATTCCACATAGCGTGGGTGCCACCACGGTCAACCGCCTGTGTGGCTCGTCGATGCAGGCACTGCACGATGCGGCTCGCGCAATCATGGTCGGTGATGGCGACACCTTCTTGATTGGTGGTGTCGAACACATGGGTCACGTGCCGATGAACCATGGTGTCGACTTCCACCCTGGCTTATCTAAGTCAGTCGCTAAAGCCGCTGGCATGATGGGACTTACCGCAGAAATGCTCGGTCGCATGCATGGCATCAGTCGTGAAATGCAAGACCAGTTTGCCGCTCGTTCTCATGCCCGTGCGCATGCCGCCACCGTGGAAGGCCGTTTTAGAGATGAGATTGCGCCTATTGAAGGCCATGATGCCGATGGCTTACTCACCTTGGTGGAAGACGATGAAGTGATTCGTCCAGAAACCACTGTAGAGAGCCTCGCTGGTTTACGCCCCGCCTTTGACCCTGCCAATGGCACAGTAACCGCTGGCTCGTCGTCGGCACTATCGGATGGTGCCTCTGCAATGTTGGTGATGAGTGAAGAAAAGGCCAAATCCTTGGGGCTGCCTATCCGTGCACGTATCCGTGCCATGGGCGTCGCCGGCTGTGACCCATCCATTATGGGATATGGTCCGGTCCCAGCGACCAAAAAAGCGCTCAAACGTGCGGGCCTAAGCATCGATGACATTGACTTGGTCGAACTGAATGAGGCATTTGCCGCCCAGTCTCTGCCTTGTGTCAAAGATCTTGGCCTGATGGATAAAGTGGATGACAAAGTTAACCTCAACGGTGGTGCAATTGCACTGGGTCACCCGCTAGGCTGTTCCGGCGCACGCATCTCGACCACCTTGCTACATCAAATGGAACGCCAAGATGCTACCTTAGGCTTAGCGACCATGTGCATTGGTCTCGGTCAGGGGATTGCGACAGTGTTCGAACGCGTCTAACCACAATGCGCACTTTCATCAATAAAGAGCGGCTACGTCCGCTCTTTTTTTGGCTTGCGTCATCCCGCACGCAATCGCATAGTGATTGATGTAACGCATGTGGTGGTAACATCATCTGGCCTAGTATGGCCACTCACTGACTTCAACCGGGAGAATGCCATGTTTAACGCGCTTGTCCTTGAACAACACGAAAAGCAAACCCTCGCCAAAATCACCTCACTCGATGATGACCTTCTTCCAGAAGGCAATGTCACCGTCAATGTTGATTTCAGCTCCCTCAATTATAAAGACGGCTTAGCCATTACCGGCAAAGGTAAGATTGTTCGCCAATTCCCCATGGTGCCAGGGATCGACTTTGCCGGCACAGTTGCCGATAGCCAACACCCCGACTATCAACCCGGAGATAAAGTGGTGCTCACTGGTTGGGGCGTCGGTGAAGCACACTGGGGAGGCATGGCAGAGAAAGCGCGTGTTAATGGCGACTGGCTCGTTCCCCTTCCTGAGGGGCTCACTGCGCAACAAGCAATGATGGTAGGCACCGCGGGGTTTACCGCGATGTTATGTGTGCAAGCCTTAATCGATGGTGGCGTTAAACCTGAAGATGGCCCAGTGTTAGTCACCGGAGCCAGTGGCGGCGTTGGCTCTGTCGCGGTCACCTTATTGCATGCGTTGGGCTATCGCGTCAATGCCGTCACAGGCCGACTTGAAGCCAACCAAGCGTGGCTTAAGCAACTAGGCGCTGACGACGTGCTACCGCGCGAGTCCTTTAGCGCACCAGGTCGCCCGCTGGACAAGCAACAGTGGGCAGGCGCAATTGATACCGTGGGTAGTCAAATGCTCGCCAATGTCCTTTCACAAATCCAGTACGGTGGCACAGTTGCCGCATGCGGCCTTGCCGGCGGTTTCGATTTACCCGCCACTGTGATGCCGTTTATTTTGCGCAATGTGCGATTGCAAGGTGTCGATTCAGTCTCTTGCCCGAAAGCGCAACGTCAAGCTGCGTGGCAGTCACTGACCAAGCTATTGCCCGCCAGTTACTTTGAACAGGCATGCCACACTATCGCACTGGCGCAAACCCCAGAATATGCGGATAACATTATTCAGGGCGAGGTGAAAGGCCGCGTCGTTATTGATATCGCTCACCAAGGCTAATCCGCGCAAAAAGGCCAATCTTTATTACGGGTTGGCCTTTATTGGCGACGTGCAGACAAAAAAAATCCCGCTCGAAGAGCGGGGAAGCCCAAGAAAACTGGGAGTGAGTGTAGCTGTTGAGTGAGTTAGCCTAGTCAGGCTGCGAGCGTGGCGTTGAGGTCGATAAGGCTTCTACCAATAACCCCAAGGCTGCGGCGCAGATTGCTAGTGTTGCCAAGAGAGTGTGCTCATGACTGTGCGTTAATCCCCAAAAAGCGAGTCCGCTAAGCCCTGTGTAAGCAGCGATACGGTGTCCATAAGCCAAGCTCAATGTGCTCGTTTGTGCTTTTCTCATGATCCCGCCTTTCGTTAACGAATTGTTAAATAATTTACACAACTCATTTACAAGCGCAACCCTGTTTGAATAATTTGTCGCCATAAGTATGATCAGGTCGACACTTTTTGAGGTAAAAATAATGACACTCGCTTTTGACCACGCCGATCTTCAACTTGATGCCTTAGGCCTGCGCTGCCCGGAGCCTGTAATGATGGTACGTAAACGTATCCGTCATATGGACGAGGGACAAACCTTGCTGATTACCGCCGATGATCCCTCAACCACGCGTGATATTCCCAGCTTTTGTCGTTTTATGGATCACACCCTTATCGCAGCCCAAACAGAGAGCGTGCCGTTTCAGTTTTTGATCAAAAAAGGGCTGGCATAACGCCAACCCTTACTCATTCATCATTGTCCTGCGTTAGCTCAGTAGATACCAAGTATCGAGCACAGCCAATGCGGCAAACATCGCCGCCGCGAGCACCCGCACGACAGCAAGCGGGACATGGCGCTGAATTTTATCACCCGCCAGCACCACAGGGACATTGGCTAGCAACATACCAATGGTTGATCCAATCACTACCACCCACAACGCTTCATTAAACTGTGCGCCCAATGCGGTCGTGGCGAGCTGGGTTTTATCGCCAATTTCTGCGACAAAGAACGCACTGAAGCTCGCCCAAAACGCGCTTTTGCCCTGAATACCTTCATCCTCAAGCTTATCCGGGATCAGCATCCATACCGCCATCACGCCAAAACTGATGATCAAAATAATATGCAATACGGTATCGGTCAGTATATCGGCCGCGACCACCCCGAGCCAGGCGGCAATGGCGTGGTTGACTAACGTCGCCAATAAAATGGCACTGATAATCACCGCAGGTTTACGAAAACGTGTCGCTAACGCCAGCGATAGTAGTTGGGTTTTATCCCCGATTTCCGCCAAGGTGACGGTAGAGATAGAAATGGCAAGAACGCTCATGACATTGCTCATCTGGGGCAGGGCTTATTATGATTCAACCACGACAACACACACGCCCCACCCCGGTTCGTGCGATTGTCGTTGGTCTCGTCAAGCCCAGAGCACCTAATGGCAGGCTTGCAATCACCATGAAGATTTTGCTTCAACTATGTTGATGATTGCCCCACTGACTGTGCAGTGGTCGACTACTCCCCAAGACGGCGCTAGTGTACGATTTGAACAATCGCTTGGCAACTTCTATTCCTCTTGCCCCTGCACGGAGAAAATAAGCGCCTCAAAGGCGCACAAAAATCCGCCAGCCCCCTACTGCTTGAGCGCGCTGCGAGTTATAATTGCCAGCTATTTTCTCCATTCATCAACTCGCGCGAACCTGACAATGCATAAATTCGATATCAAAACCTTTCAGGGTATGATCCTCGCGCTGCAGGATTATTGGGCCCAGCAAGGCTGTACCATTGTTCAGCCGCTAGACATGGAAGTGGGTGCAGGTACCTCTCACCCAATGACATGCTTGCGTGCACTTGGTCCAGAGCCCATTGCAGCGGCTTACGTTCAACCTTCTCGTCGTCCTACCGATGGGCGTTATGG
The DNA here is from genome assembly GCF_001995695.1 of Salinivibrio sp. ML290. Classification (NCBI taxonomy): domain Bacteria; kingdom Pseudomonadati; phylum Pseudomonadota; class Gammaproteobacteria; order Vibrionales; family Vibrionaceae; genus Salinivibrio; species Salinivibrio sp. ML290. The sequence continues at coordinate 9,748 of NZ_MUEY01000018.1, forward strand.
CGAGAACCCGAACCGTCTGCAGCACTACTACCAGTTTCAAACCATCCTGAAGCCGTCACCCGATAACATTCAAGAGCTGTATTTAGGCTCGCTGCGAGTGCTGGGAATTGACCCAGAAGTCCACGACATTCGCTTTGTGGAAGATAACTGGGAAAACCCAACGCTTGGCGCTTGGGGCCTCGGCTGGGAAGTCTGGCTGAACGGGATGGAGATCACCCAGTTTACCTACTTCCAGCAAGTCGGCGGATTGGAATGTAAACCGGTCACCGGTGAGATTACCTACGGTATCGAACGTCTGGCGATGTACATTCAAGAAGTCGATTCTGTGTATGATCTGGTTTGGACCGATGGCCCATTTGGCAAAGTCACCTACGGCGATATTTTCCACCAAAACGAAGTGGAGCAATCGACCTATAACTTTGAACACGCTGATGTTGATTTTCTGTTCCGCTACTTTGATCAGTGCGAAGCCGAAAGTACCAAGCTTCTGGATCTCGAGCAGCCGCTCCCTTTGCCTGCTTACGAACAGATCCTAAAAGCCGGTCATGCGTTCAACCTGCTGGATGCGCGTAAAGCCATCTCAGTGACTGAACGTCAACGCTATATTCTGCGCATTCGCACACTGACTAAACGTGTCGCCGAAGCCTACTACGCATCTCGCGAAGCGCTGGGCTTCCCGATGTGCCGACACACCAAATAAGGGAGCATCATGGCAACGCAAAATTTCCTGATTGAGCTCGGCACTGAAGAGCTACCACCTACAGCCTTGCGCACCTTGGCTGAAGCTTTTGCCAGCCAATTCGACGCACAATTGAAAGACGCTGATCTGAGCCACCAAGGCATTACTTGGTACGCCTCCCCACGTCGCTTAGCACTTAAAGTGGCGGCGTTGAGCGATCGCCAGCCAGATAAAGTGGTTGAGAAGCGCGGTCCTGCGGTCAGTGCCGCCTTTGACGCAGATGGCAACCCCACCAAAGCGGCCATGGGTTGGGCGCGCGGTAACGGGATTGACGTGAGCGAGGCCGAGCGCCTAAAAACCGATAAAGGTGAATGGTTGCTGTATCGTCAACACGTACCCGGTCAAGCCATTGACGCCTTACTGCCGGTACTGGCCGATAAGGCCCTGAGCAAGCTGCCTATTCCTAAACCCATGCGCTGGGGTGACAAAGACACCCAGTTTATCCGCCCCGTGAAAACCTTGGTGATGCTGTATGGGGACACCTTGATTGAAGGCACTATCCTAGGCGTGGCGTCTGATCGCGTGATTCGTGGCCACCGCTTTATGGGTGAATCGAGCTTAACGCTGGATCATGCTGACCAATACCCAGAGCGCCTTGAGCGTGAAGGTAAAGTCATGGCCGATTATGAAAAGCGTAAGGCGTTGATTATTAAAGATGCTAAAGCAGCGGCTGACGCGGTTGGCGGGATTGCTGAGCTTGATGAAGACTTGGTTGAAGAAGTCACCTCACTGGTGGAATGGCCAGTGGTACTGACGGCCTCTTTCGAGGACAAGTTCCTTAAGGTGCCATCAGAAGCGCTGGTGTACACCATGAAAGGCGACCAAAAGTACTTCCCGGTTTATGACGCTAACGGCGAGCTACTGCCCAAGTTCATCTTCGTGTCGAACATTGAATCGAAAGATCCGGCGCAGGTTATCTCAGGGAATGAAAAAGTCGTGCGTCCTCGCCTCGCGGATGCGGAGTTCTTCTTTGATACTGACCGCAAGCGCCCATTGATTGATCGCCTGCCAGAGCTTGATAGCGCGGTATTCCAAAAGCAATTAGGTACCATCAAAGATAAAACCGATCGCATTACTGCACTCGCAGGACAGATTGCAGAGCGTATCGGTGCCGACAAGTCACACACTGAGCGCGCGGGCCAACTGGCTAAGTGCGATCTCATGACCTCGATGGTGTTTGAGTTCACCGAAACTCAAGGCGTGATGGGCATGCACTATGCACGTCATGATGGCGAGCCTGAAGCCGTAGCGCTGGCACTGAATGAGCAATACTGGCCGCGCTTCGCCGGTGATAAGCTACCTACCACACCGGTCTCCTCAGCACTCGCGATGGCTGACAAAATGGATACCATCGTGGGCATCTTTGGTATTGGTCAAGCACCTAAAGGGAGCGACCCCTTCGCCCTGCGTCGTGCCGCGTTAGGCGTTCTGCGTATTATCGTCGAGAACGGCTATCAGCTTGATCTTGTCGACCTCATCCGTGATGCTAAAGCTCAGTACGATGACCGTCTGACTCACAAAGAGGTAGAGGCGGATGTCCTCGACTTTATGCTAGGTCGTTTCCGCGCTTGGTACCAAGATATGGGCTATAGCGTGGATATCATCCAAGCGGTGTTGGCACGTCGTCCAACCAAGCCTGCAGACTTTGACAGCCGCGTAAAAGCGGTGTCGCACTTCCGCAGTCTTGAAGAAGCCGAAGCACTCGCCGCGGCCAACAAGCGTGTAGGCAATATCTTGGCCAAGTATGACGGCGAGCTCCCTAGCAGCGTCGATACTAGCTTGCTACAAGAAGACGCTGAAAAAGCATTGGCGGACGTGGTCGCTGAGAAAGTCGCTGCGGTTAAACCTTTATTTGCTGACAGCGATTATCAAGGCGCGTTGACCGAGCTGGCGCAATTGCGCATACCGGTTGATACCTTCTTTGATAACGTGATGGTTATGGCAGATGATCCTGCACTGAAAGCCAACCGTTTGGCGATGCTTCACCTTATCCGTGAGCAGTTCCTCAACGTGGCAGATATTTCTGTTCTACAGAAGTAATTATCAGCAAAACACGACTCAGCCCCGCTATGACGCGGGGCTTTTTTTTGGGTGTTTATACGCGGACGCCCCGCTTCGCTACCAATTCTCATCTACCTTGCTACCAGCTCTCAGCCTCGTTGGCTACCCAATTTAATGACGCTAATCACCCTGTTTGTCGAGCCAAGCCGAGTTGGTTTCACGTGGAACACTTGGATTTCTCCCCCTCTAAGCGAGTTTTCGCCCTAGTATGTACCGATAACGTAACAATCCCGTCAACCATACCCTTTAATGACGAGAAGATAACAAACTTACCATGCTTTCTTTTACACAATAGATTGTTGTATGTTGATTGCAGCTTAACCACAACATCGATACAGATATTTAAAGGCAGTAATCATGGAAGTCACTCACTTTGGCGAGAAGTTCGCCAATCACTCGGGCATCACACAATTAATGGACGATCTTAATGACGGTTTACGTAATCCAGACGCCATTATGTTGGGGGGCGGCAACCCCGCGGCGATCCCGGAAATGCTCGACTACTTTAAGACGCTAAGCCAATCAATGCTCGACGACGGTAGTCTCGTTCACGCCATGGCAAACTACGATGGTCCACAAGGAAAATCGGCATTACTCAATGCCCTCGCCGAGCTGCTGAATAAGACTTATGGCTGGCAGCTCTCAAGCAAAAACATCATGCTGACCAATGGCAGCCAAAGTGCATTCTTTTATCTGTTTAACCTATTAGCGGGACGCTACGCCGATGGCAGCCACAAAAAAATCTTGTTGCCCCTCGCCCCCGAGTATATCGGCTATGGTGACGCCGGTATCAACGACGATATCTTTGTTAGCTACCAACCTGACATTGAATTATTGGATAACCGCCAATTCAAATACCACGTCGACTTTAGCCGCCTAACGATTGATGAAAGCATTGGCGCCATCTGTGCTTCCCGCCCGACTAACCCAACCGGGAATGTGCTAACCGATAGCGAAATCCAACAACTGGACCAACTCGCACGCGACAACAATATTCCTCTGATCATCGATAACGCTTATGGCACGCCCTTCCCGGATATTATTTTTGAAGACGTTGCACCGTTCTGGAATGACAACACCATACTCTGCTCGAGCCTCAGTAAGCTAGGTTTGCCTGGTGTGCGTTGCGGGATTGTGATTGCCAATGAAACGGTGATCAATGCGATGTCCAACATCAATGGTATCGTCAGCCTGTCGCCAAACAGTGTGGGGCCAGCAATGGCACTAGCAATGATAGAACGCGGTGATCTTTTACGCTTAAGCAAAGACGTCGTTCGTCCTTTCTACCAGCAAAAGTCACAGCGCACATTAAAGATGGTGCTTGAGACCATTAATGATGAGCGAGTTCGTGTTCATAAGCCAGAAGGAGCTATCTTCCTGTGGCTCTGGTTTAACGAGCTCCCAATCTCTACCCAAGAGTTATATAAACGCTTAAAAGCCCGCGGTGTACTGGTTGTCCCCGGAGAGTATTTCTTTATTGGTGTCGATCACGAAGGCTGGGATCATGCTAAGCAATGCATACGCATGAACTATGTCCAAGAGGATGATGCTATGCAACAAGGTATAAAAGTGATTGCTGAAGAAGTCGCGCGCGCCTACGACGAAGGATAAGTTTTGGTTTCACGTGGAACACAGATACATACATGTTCCACGTGAAACCTTTCATTAGACCTCTGGCAACGAGAAAATGCGCCATAACATTTTCCTAATTGGCCTCTATCTAACCTACCTTCCTAACCTACCTTCTTCTGCTGACGGACTACTTTCTCCTTTCGTCAGCTTAAGCCTTAATCATCGGTCGCTTGATCTAACTATCGAACCATTCTGCACCCCATATTTCCAAAAAGGGGTAATACGGCGCAGTGCGAACAATCATTTGGTTTGGTTTGGTTTGGTTTGGTTTGGTTTGGTTTGGTTTGGTTTGGCTTGGCTTGGCTTGGCTTGGCTTGGCTTGGCTTGGCTTGGCAAATAGTATTGGATCGTTCTATTAAGACAATCCAAGTGTTTCACGTGAAACCTATCGGCTCCAATCTGTGCGAATCTGATTCAAATCCACGAGTCTACAAAGAACCTTTTCGGCCAGGCTACAATCGTGGGTTCAACGCTCACCTTCATTCGCTAGGGCTATTCACCAACAGCGGCGAGTGAAAAGAACGTGTCTATAATGCGAAGAATTGAAGCCGGCTAGTGAATCTGAACATCACGATTCACTAGCCACAAAAAAGGGCAGCGGTGCTGCCCTCTCCTTTTTCGTATCGTTATGGCCGACACTTACTCAACGTTTTCGAGTAAACGGCTACCGATTTCGATACGACGAGGTTTCTCCTCTTCAGGCACCTCACGCACCAAATCAATATGAAGCATACCGTTTTCCATTTCCGCCCCCGTCACTTTAATATGATCGTCGAGGTGGAACTTGCGTTCGAAGTCACGCTCAGCAATGCCCTGATACAAGAACTTCGTATCTTGATTACGACTGGCTTTTTTACCCGCAACCGTTAGGCTGTTCTTTTGTTGGGTAATGTCTACTTCGTCTTGGCTAAAGCCTGCTACCGCCATTGTGATTCGATATTGGTTCTCTTTGCCTTGCTCAATATTGTAAGGAGGAAAACCACCTGCATTTGACGCATTCGTGTTTTCAACCAAATCAAACAAACGGTCAAAGCCAATCGCGGTACGATAGAGTGGAGAGAAATCAAAGTTACGCATAATCTTATCCTTCCTATGAAGCAATAAAATGTTATCTACGGCTTTCCAACCTGGACAAGCCCCCGGCGACCCAATGGCATCGCCTCATTACTGTATATAGGGTTGGGTAATTTGATTTCAATAGCGACTTTAAAAATTTTTGCTCTCATGGAGGGCGCACAATTCGAAAGCGTATCTCTTAAGTCCCCTCCCATCATATTAATCAAGCGGCGCAACGCGCACGAGATGCCCATCAGGGTCTTGAATCACGAAGGTTCGGCCAAACACATCATCGTAAGGAGCTTGCACAACATTGATGGTTAGGTTGTTCGACCATTGGTCAAAAACGGCATCAACGTCATCATTGGTAGGCACCATAATGCCAATTTCACTCAGTCGTGTCATCGAGGGTGAGGGCTGCTCGCCGCCTGTCCACAACGCGAATAAGGCATCTCCCTGCTCAGAGGCAGAAAACGCCACATACCTGGGACTGGTAAAGACAGGATCACATTGAAACAGTTGCTGATAGAAACCCACAGAACGGTCAATATCAGAAACATAAACCAATTGGAGATTAGCGCGCGTTTTTATAGACATCAGGATTCCTATCATTTTGTCGTTAAGGGAATGATAAGTGTACTCACGCCAAAAACACTGTATATAAAAACAGTTACATGTTGCGATTTGCCTCCCAAACAGGCATGAAAAAGGCCAGCAATGCTGGCCTTAATTGTTGATAAACAGTTGATTTATCACTTATACATCGAGGTTTTCTACTTTCAGCGCATTATTTTCGATAAACGCACGACGTGGCTCAACTTGATCACCCATCAAGGTGGTAAACAACTCATCCGCGGCAACCGCATCCTGAATCGTCACCTGCATCATACGACGACCTTCAGGATCCATAGTGGTTTCCCAAAGCTGCTCTGGGTTCATCTCTCCCAAACCTTTATAGCGCTGACGAGACACACCACGGGTTGACTCTTTGATTAACCAGTTGAGTGCTTGCTCAAAGCTCTCTACCGATTGCGTACGTTCACCGCGCTTAACATACGCCCCTTCATCCAGGAGATCATTTAAGGTTTCCGATAGGCTTGCGATTCGACCGTACTCTTTCGAGTTCAGGAAGTCATAGCTCACTAAGTATTTATAATCGACACCATGGGTGCGCACCACCAGCTCTGGCACCCATACCTGATGCTCTTCATCGAGTCGGCATGATGCCTGATACTGGCTTTCACCCGTCGACTTACGATTCAAAATCCCAACAATGTTTTCTACCCATTGCTTAGCCGCCCACTCGTCGCGCAGGTCATCGACTGACAAACGCGGTTGATAAAGCAGCTCATTGAGTAGCGCGGCGGGATAGCGACGCTTCATACGCTGAATCAGCTTGAGCACACCATTGTACTCTTTCACCAATTTCTCAAGTGACTCGCCGTGCATCGCTGGCGCATCTGGGTTCACGAACAATGACGCATTCTCCAACGCCAATGCCACCTGATACTGCTCCATCGCCTCGTCATCTTTGATGTACTGCTCTTGCTTGCCCTTTTTCACTTTATAAAGCGGTGGTTGAGCAATATAAATATAGCCTCGCTCAATCAGCTCTGGCATTTGGCGATAGAAGAAGGTCAGCAGCAAGGTACGAATATGCGAGCCGTCGACATCCGCATCGGTCATGATGATGATGCTGTGATAACGTAGCTTGTCCGGATCGTACTCTTCCCGGCCAATCCCGCACCCCATTGCCGTGATCAGTGTCGCCACTTCTTGCGAGGACAACATCTTATCAAAACGGGCTTTCTCGACGTTGAGGATCTTACCTTTGAGCGGCAAAATCGCTTGGTTCTTACGGTTGCGCCCCTGCTTGGCTGAGCCGCCTGCAGAGTCACCCTCCACAATGTAGAGTTCAGATAGCGCCGGATCTTTTTCCTGGCAATCGGCAAGCTTGCCGGGAAGGCCAGCTAAATCCAACGCGCCTTTACGACGCGTCATTTCACGTGCTTTACGTGCCGCATCACGCGCACGGGCAGCGTCAATGATCTTGGTACACACTACTTTCGCATCGGCAGGGTGCTCAATCAGAAAGTCTGATAAGTGGCTGCTCATGGCGGATTCAACCGCCGATTTCACTTCCGATGACACCAGTTTGTCTTTGGTCTGGCTGGAGAACTTGGGATCCGGTACTTTCACCGAGACTACCGCGGTCAAGCCTTCACGGGCATCATCGCCAGACGTCGCGGCTTTGGCTTTTTTGGAATAACCTTCTTTGTCCATGAAGCTATTGAGCGTACGTGTCAATGCGCCACGAAAACCCGCAAGGTGAGTACCACCATCGCGCTGCGGAATATTGTTGGTAAAGCAGTAGATGTTTTCTTGATAGCCATCGTTCCACTGCATCGCCACTTCAACGCTAACCCCGTCTTCCCGAGTATGCTCAAAGTGGAAAACGGATGGGTGGATGGAGGTCTTCTTGTTGTTGAGGTGTTCAACAAACGCGCGGATGCCCCCTTCGTATTTAAAGTGATCCGCTTTGTCTTCTTCGCGCTCGTCAATCAACTTGATGGAGACACCTGAATTAAGGAAAGACAACTCACGCAAGCGCTTGGCAAGCACGTCATAGTTGAAGTTGATATCAGAGAAAGTCTCTTCACTTGGCCAGAAACGAATACGGGTACCGGTTTGGTCGGTCTCACCCATTTCAGCCAGCGGTCCTAGAGGCTCACCGTGCGCAAAATTAAGCTGGTGAACATGGCCATTACGCCAAATAGTCAACTCGAGTTTTTCTGACAAGGCGTTGACCACTGACACCCCCACCCCGTGAAGGCCGCCAGAGACTTTATAAGAGTTGTCATCAAACTTACCGCCGGCGTGGAGGACGGTCATGATCACTTGTGCGGCCGATACACCTTCTTCCTCATGAATATCGACCGGGATACCACGACCATCGTCGCGAACCGATACCGAGCCATCCTCGTGGATGGTCGCCACGATATCATTACAATGTCCGGCCAGTGCTTCATCGATCGAGTTATCGACCACCTCAAACACCATGTGGTGCAGGCCGGTACCATCGTCGGTATCGCCGATATACATTCCCGGACGCTTACGCACGGCATCCAAGCCCTTCAGTACCTTGATACTCGATGAATCGTATTCGTTGGACATTGAGTTACTCTCGCTTATTTATCCTGCGTTAATTTTGCCATGTTCCACATGAAACATCTTACTATTTTCGTCGCAAATTTCCGCGACTTGATCGGCACTAATGGCGCTAACAAAAACCTGAGCCCCAATGCGGGTCAACTCACTGGCCAATAGTGCTCGCCGGCGACTGTCTAATTCGGAGGCAAAGTCATCGATTAAGTAGATACAAGCGATACCTTGCTCCTCGCTATACAACTGGCCTTGTGCAAGCCGAAGTGCACATACCATTAATTTTAACTGTCCGCGCGATAGCACATCATCGACTGGCGTACCTGCCACCTTGATGCGCAAATCGGCTTTATGCGGCCCTGATACCGTGTATCCCATTTGCTGGTCGCGCTCAAAGTTCGCCGCCAACAATGCCTGATAGTCTGCGCCTCGCTCCCATCCTTGGTAAAAACGAAACTGGATGGAAAACTCGGGAAGAAATGCTTGGCATAATGCGGTCGCTCGCGCGGAAACCGCATCAACGTATGCCTGACGCCATGCGCTGATTTGTTCGGCAAGGCGTGCTAGTTCCGTATCCCATACTTGGATATCGCCATAGTGGCGCGCTGTTTTCAACGCGGCGTTGCGTTGCTTCGTTAGGCGCTTCACTCGTGTCCAAGCTTCAAAAAAACCTGGCTCAGAATGAAACACCCCCCAATCGATAAACGCACGACGAAACTTGGGCCCATCGGTTAATAACTCAAAACCTTCAGGGGTGATCAATTGCAATGGCAGCACTTTGGCCAGGGCCACCAGCTTTTGCCCTTTTTCTTGACCGATTTTAACATCTGCACTGCCGTCTCGGCGCTTTTGAATGCCGACCGGAAGCAAGATCCCATCTTGCGTTTTTACTCGACCATGTACTGTAAGATTGGGTTGCTGATGACGAATCACTCGGCTGTTAAGCGCGCTGCGAAAGGAGCGCCCATGACCGAGAAAGTGGATGGCTTCCAATACACTGGTTTTACCACTGCCATTGGGGCCAATTAAAAAGTTAAAGCCTGACGACAACTCAATATCGCAGGCTTCAATATTTCGAAAGTCGTGGACGACCAGTCGTGATAGCGCCATAACCTAGAGGCGAATTGGCATCACAACATACATGGCGTCTTCGCGATCGCAGTCCTCAATCAAGGTACTGCCCACCGCGTCTGTCATCGAAAAACGCACCTTGTCACAACGTAAAACATTGAGCACATCGAGCACGTAACTGACATTAAAACCGATTTCGATTGGCTCACCTTGATAGTCGACTTCCAAAAACTCTTCCGCTTCTTCTTGCTCAGGGTTGTTGGCGGAGATACGCAGCTCGCTACCTTCAATATTCATTCGCACGCCGCGAAATTTCTCGTTCGATAATACCGCGGCTAATGACAATGCTTGCTTGAGCTCAGCACAGTCGACCTCAAGCGTTCGGGAAGTGGATTGTGGCAACACACGCCGATAATCAGGAAAGCGTCCATCAACCAATTTAGAGGTAAAGGTCACATTGCCCACCACCGCACGAATATTAGACGCGCCAATTTGGATATTCACCGGGTGCTCGCTATCATCGAGCAAACGCGCCAACTCACTGACGCCTTTACGTGGCACAATCACTTGTTGTGCGGGCAACGCCTCTTCCATGGATAAATGACACACCGCCATCCGGTGGCCGTCCGTCCCAACGGTGCGCAGCGTATGCCCATCGGTTTCGAATAAGAGTCCATTGAGGTAATAGCGTACATCTTGGTTCGCCATCGAAAACTGCGTAGCGTCAATCAGATGACCCAGCTTGCTTTGCGGTACTTGTAAGCTCACGTCGGCATGCCAGTCTTCGATGTTGGGATAATCTGAAGCCGGTAAGGTCGATAATGTAAAGCGGCTTCGTCCCGCTCGCACCACCACGCGGTCACCTTCTTGCGCCACAGTGATACGAGCTTCGCTATGTAAGCCTTTGATGATATCCATAAACTTACGCGAAGGCACAGTGATCGCCCCATCAAGATACTCACCGTCCAGCGGTGCGGTGGCATTGAGCTCGACCTCCATATCGGTCGCCGTCAGCTTGAGTTGCTGCTCCGCCACTTCAATCAATAGGTTACTTAAAATCGGCAAGGTACTACGCCCGCCTAGTGCCCCAGAAACTTGCTGAAGCGGTTGAAGTAATTGCTCACGCGTAAGAGTAAATTTCATAATTAGGACGACAACGTTCGAATCAGGTTAGAGTAGTCTTCTTTAATATCGTGACTTTCTTCACGCAGCTGCTCAATCTTACGACAAGCATGCAATACGGTGGTATGGTCACGACCGCCAAATGCATCACCAATTTCCGGTAAGCTGTGGTTGGTCAGCTCTTTTGCTAGCGCCATCGCCATCTGGCGGGGTCGCGCCACCGAGCGAGACCGACGCTTAGACAACAAGTCTGCCATCTTGATTTTATAATATTCAGCCACGGTTTTCTGGATATTATCAATGGTGACCAACTTTTCTTGCAAGGCGAGCAAATCCCGCAACGCTTCTCGGACGAAATCGATGGTGATCGCACGGCCTGTAAAGTTGGCATTGGCGATCACGCGGTTAAGCGCCCCTTCAAGTTCACGCACGTTAGAACGTAGTCTTTTCGCGATAAAAAAGGCCACTTCATCAGGCAAACGAATGGCATGGTCTTCCGCTTTTTTCATTAAAATCGCCACCCGGGTTTCCAGCTCTGGCGGCTCAATCGCGACGGTCAGCCCCCAGCCAAACCGCGATTTTAAGCGGTCCTCGACCCCGTTGATCTCTTTGGGATAGCGGTCGGAGGTGAGAATGATTTGCTGGTTACCCTCAAGCAACGCATTAAAGGTATGGAAGAATTCTTCTTGCGAGCGCTCTTTGTTGGCAAAGAATTGGATATCATCAATCAATAGCGCATCGACACTGCGGTAATAACGCTTAAACTCTTCGATAGCATTATTTTGCAGCGCTTTCACCATATCTTGCACAAAGCGCTCTGAGTGCATGTACACCACGCGCGCATCCGCTTTGCGATCAGAAATGGCATTACCCACCGCATGCAACAAGTGCGTTTTACCTAAGCCCGTTCCGCCATAAAGAAAAAGGGGATTATAGGCCGCCCCCGGGTTATCCGACACCTGACGCGCGGCTGCCAAGGCTAACTGGTTCGATTTACCCTCAACAAAGTTATTGAACTTGTGTTTGGGGTTGACGTTGGAGCGATGATTAACATCCGATTGCACCGGTGAGGGAGCAGGCTCCCACACGCGTCCTTGCGGCGGCGCTGGCGCCGCTTGTTGCGGAGCGGGCGCAGCAGCAGGCCCGGCAGGGGCAGCTTGTGGCGTTGCGGCAACCGGTTTGCTCCCCACCTCAAAGCGCAGCATGGGTACGTCGACACCACAAAACTCGTTCAGTAATTGATTAATTTGATGCAGATACTTATCTCGCACCCAATCAAGCACAAAACGGTTTGGGGCAAAGAGGGTCAACGTATTGTCATTGAGCTCGGCTTGAAGTGGCCGTACCCACATACTGAATTCTGTCGCAGGTAAATCATCTTGAAGACGTTCAAGACACTGCAACCAAAGCGATGATGACACGTTTGACTCCACGCAGTTGTACCGAAAAGAGAAAGGCCACAATGGTACTCCTGTCGCGCCCAGATCGCTACCCACAAGATCCCGAAATCAGTGAATAAGATCCGAGTTATTCACATAGATCCCACAGAAATACGTGAGATCGCCACAGCAAACCCATGTTTTACTCACAAGAATAGGATCAGATTGGCCAATGATCCTGTTCTTTCCTTGTGCATAATTTTGATCAATGTGGGGTTTATCCCAGGAATTACACGACAACTTCGGTGAATAAGTTATTACTCATAACAAGAAGGTATTTCTCGCCTGCCACTGCCACCCTCTATATTACGCACCTTATCAATATCGATGTGGTTACTACGGAGCTTTTCATGACTAAATGGTTCATCAACGCCCTGCTCAGCGTGAGCATGATTCTCACTGCCCCCGCCTTTGCTTCTGAAACAGTAAAAGTGGGCATGTCTGGCCGCTACTTTCCGTTTACGTTTGTTAAACAAGACCAGCTACAAGGTTTCGAAGTCGATTTGTGGGATGAGATTGGCGAGCGCAACGACTACGATGTGGAGTATGTCACCGCTAACTTCTCAGGACTGTTTGGTCTGTTACAAACCGGCCGTATCGACACCATTTCAAACCAAATCACCATCACCGATGAGCGCCAAGCGAAATATCTATTCACTGACCCGTATGTGGTGGACGGCGCACAAATCACGGTTCGTAAAGGCAATGATGCCATTAACTCGGTCGCCGATCTGAAGGATAAAACCGTGGCCGTTAACTTAGGCTCGAACTTTGAACAACTGTTGCGTGAACACCCAGCCGCTGATGATATCAACATCAAAACCTACGAAACCGGGATTGAACACGATGTGGCCTTGGGTCGTGCTGATGCCTTTATTATGGATCGCCTCTCCGCGCTACAATTGATCAAAGAGTCAGGTCTGCCCCTACAATTAGCTGGACAACCTTTTGAAACCATTGCTAATGCATGGCCGTTTGTCGACTCAGAGCGTGGTCAACGCTTACGTGATGAAGTCAATGCTGCGCTAAACGCGATGCGTGAGGACGGCACCTTGGCGGATATCTCAACCAAATGGTTCGGTGGCGATATCACTAAAAAGTAAGTGTTTACTTTCATTTAATAAGCCCGCGTAGGCGGGCTTTTTTGTTTAAAGGTCAATCATGGCGTTCGATTTTGATTACATGGCCTCCTTGTTTCCCCTGCTGCTGCGTTATTTGGGGATCACCATGGAGATGGCTGTACTGGGCCTCATCTTCGCCCTCGCCTTGGCAGTGGCGATAGCCTTGATTCGCGTGTTTCGCATCCCTGGGCTCAATGGTATTGCACAGATCTTTATTAGCTTCTTCCGTGGCACCCCGCTATTGGTGCAACTGTTTCTACTTTATTACGGTCTCCCTCAGGTCATCCCCGCCTTAGTGGGAATGGAAGCTTTTACCGCCGCAGTGATCGGAATTAGTCTGCATTTTTCTGCGTACATGGCCGAGTCAATCCGCGCCGCCATTACCGGGGTGGATCGCAGCCAGATGGAAGCCAGTCTGGCGGTGGGCATGACCACCCGCCAAGCGATGCAACGCATCATCTTGCCGCAAGCGGTGCGTATTGCCCTGCCATCGTTGATGAACTACTTCATTGATATGATTAAAGCCACGTCACTCGCCTTTACGCTCGGGGTCGCGGAAATCATGGCACAAGCGCAAATGGAAGCGTCATCCAGCTTCAAGTTCTTTGAAGCTTACTTAGCGGTGGCACTCATCTATTGGGCCGTGGTTGTGGCATTAACACGCGTTCAGTATTGGGCAGAGGCACACCTTAATAAGGCGTATCAACGATGATAAAGATAGAAAAGCTAAAAAAAATCTATCAAGGCGTTGCGGTGCTCGACGGCATCGACCTCACTATCGACCGAGGCGAAATAGTTTGCATTATTGGTCCTAGCGGCACCGGTAAATCGACCTTATTGCGTTGCATTAATTTTCTCGAGCGTGCCGAGCAAGGGATCATCGAAATCGGGGAGCAACGCGTTGATAGCGGCAATATGGCCACCCGTAAGCAGGATATTCTGGCGTTGCGGCGTCAAACTGGCTTTGTTTTCCAAAATTATGCGTTATTTGCTCACCTCAATGCTCGTGACAACATTGCCGAGGGGCTGCGCACCGTTAAGGGATGGGCGAAAGACAAAGCCCGTGAGCGTGCCCAGCAAATTCTCGATGATATTGGGCTTGGCGATAAAGGGGATCATTACCCGGCCTCTTTATCGGGTGGACAACAGCAACGGGTTGGCATCGGCCGGGCGATGGCGCTGGAGGCTGAGCTGCTGCTGTTTGATGAGCCCACGTCAGCCCTCGATCCAGAGTGGGTTGGCGAAGTGTTGGCGTTGATGAAAAAGCTCGCCACTCGCCACCAAACCATGCTGGTGGTCACCCATGAAATGCAGTTCGCTCGCGATGTGGCGGATCGGGTGGTATTTATGAACGACGGCCATATTATTGCCCAAGGGACACCGAATTGGTTATTTAACCAATGCGATGATCCCCGTTTGCATAAGTTTTTGAATCAAGTCGGGATCGCTCCCTAGTCGACGATCGCTTGGGGATCGATCCTTGCGATCTGTGCCCAAGTGCTTATAATTCACCGCCCGGAGTGGCGTCGGTTAGTGATTGACTAATCGTTAGTCAATGGCTACAATCCGCCCTCTTTGTTGAGAGGCGTCGGAGTCAAGCCTAGTGCTACCCTCCCACGTCGGGTTAACAAACCTAACACTGATCAGTAATAAAGGTAGAAACCATGAAACGCACTTTTCAACCTTCAGTTCTAAAGCGTAAGCGCACTCACGGTTTCCGTGCGCGCATGGCGACTAAGAACGGCCGTAAGGTCATTGCCGCTCGCCGTGCGAAAGGCCGCAAGCAGCTTTCTAAATAATCCGCAGTGATTTGTGAATAAGCTCGCTTATCCTCGGGAGTTACGTCTGCTAACTCCCGAACATTTCAGTGCCGTCTTCCAGCAACCGCATCGCGCCGGTTCGCCGCACTTAACTATACTCGCCAGAAACAACCCACTCGGCCATCCACGTCTCGGTCAAGCTGTACCGAAAAAGCAAATCAAACTTGCTGTTGATCGCAACCGCTTTAAACGTGTGGTCCGCGAAAGCTTTCGTTTACGTCAACATCAACTGCCGGCGAAAGACTTTGTGGTGATCGCGAAAAAAAGTGCTAACAACCTAAGCAATCAAGCGCTGCGAGACGAATTGGACAAGTTATGGCAACGTTTGTCGCGACCACCGCGCAAAAAGCGCTCATCGCGCTGATTCGGGGATACCAACTGGTTATAAGTCCACTTATTGGACCACGATGCCGGTTTACACCAACCTGCTCTCACTACGCCATCATGGCGATTCAATCCCATGGTGTGATAAAAGGGTGTTGGTTGGCAGGCAAACGTCTATTAAAATGCCACCCTTTGAATGATGGCGGTTACGATCCTGTGCCGCCTTGCGACCACCATAACAGAGACAATTAACAATGGATTCCCAACGCAATATCCTGTTGATTGCCCTATTGTTCGTTTCTTTCATGCTGTACATGGAATGGAACAAACCAGACTCCCCGCAACCGCAGGGACAGGGCGTTGAGCAGCAGCAAACCACTCACAGTGACGTGCCAAGCAGCAATGACGGTGATACCACGTCTCTTGATGCACAGCCTGTCTCTGACAAGCTTGTCACCATCAACACTGACGTTTTAACACTGAAAATTGATACGCAAGGCGGTGATGTTGTCCACGCCGAGCTCCCGCAATATGATGCGGAGCTGGGTTCTGACAACGCCTTCACGCTGTTGCACAGCAAACCTGATCATACCTTTGTGGCACAAAGCGGCTTAATTGGTGCCAACGGCATCGATACGGCAGAGGGACGCGCACAATACCAGGTGACGCAAAACAACTTCTCGCTCTCGGACGATCAAGACACCCTACGGGTGCCAATGACGGTTGAGAAAGATGGCATTACCTACACCAAAACCTTCGTGTTTGAGCGTGGTAGCTATGCGGTGGATGTTGAACACACTATCAACAACCAAACCGACAACAACGCCAGTGTCACTATGTACACCCAGCTTAAGCAAAACTTGCTGGACGATGGCGGCAGTTTGACCATGCCGACTTATCGCGGTGGCGCCTACTCCACCGACGACAAGCGTTACGAAAAGTACAGCTTTGATGATATGCAAAGCAAAAACCTGAACGTGACGTTTGACCAAGGTTGGGCCGCGATGATCCAGCACTACTTTGCTACCGCGTGGATCCCACGGGCGGACAATAATGTGCTGAGCACCCGTACCACGGCTCAATACGGTTATATCCAAACCAAGACCCGCGATACTATTGCCGCTGGCACCAGCAAGACGCTGACAGCAACCTTGTGGGTTGGTCCGAAACTGCAAGAGCAAATGGCCGCGGTGGCACCAAGCCTGGATTTGGTGGTCGACTACGGCTGGCTATGGTTTATCGCTAAACCGCTGCACTGGTTGCTCTCCACCATTCAAACCTTTGTGGGGAACTGGGGTCTGGCCATCATCATGCTAACCTTCATCGTGCGTGGCGCCATGTACCCGCTCACTAAAGCGCAGTACACCTCGATGGCGAAAATGCGCATGCTGCAGCCTAAACTGCAAGAAATGAAAGAGCGTATCGGTGACGATCGTCAGCGCATGAGCCAAGAGATGATGGAGCTCTATAAGCGTGAGAAGGTCAATCCGCTTGGCGGCTGCCTGCCATTGGTTCTGCAAATGCCGATCTTTATTGCCTTGTACTGGGCACTGATGGAGTCGGTAGAATTGCGCCATGCGCCATTCTTTGGCTGGATTCAAGACTTGTCGGCACAAGACCCATACTATGTGCTGCCGCTGTTGATGGGTGCATCCATGTTCTTGATTCAGAAGATGAGCCCCACCACGGTCACCGATCCGATGCAGCAGAAGATCATGACCTTTATGCCTGTGGTCTTTACGTTCTTCTTCTTGTTCTTCCCATCCGGTCTGGTTCTATACTGGCTGGTATCGAACGTGGTCACGCTTATCCAACAGACACTGATTTACAAGTCGTTGGAGAAAAAAGGCCTGCATTCACGCTCGTAACTCAGGCCGCGTCACGTAATAATAAAAAGGCGACCCGGCGGTCGCCTTTTTTTGTCGTTTATGGCCTAAAGGCCTGTAATTCAAATAAAGAGTGTGCACTATGGCTCAAACCGACACTATCGTGGCACAAGCCACTGCAACTGGCCGCGGCGGCGTAGGGATTGTCCGCGTGTCTGGCCCGCTCGCCCATGAGATTGGTACAAAAATGACGGGACGTGATCTGGCGCCTCGTCGTGCAGATTATTTGCCCTTTCTCGACCAAGAGGGTCAACCTATCGATCAGGGCATTGCTTTATTCTTTAAAGGCCCTCATTCGTTCACAGGCGAGGATGTACTTGAACTGCAAGGCCATGGTGGCCCAGTGATCATGGACATGCTTATTCAGCGTATCAGTGCGTTTTCTGGGGTGCGTGCCGCACGACCCGGAGAGTTCTCCGAACGCGCGTTTTTAAACGACAAACTGGATTTAGCCCAAGCTGAAGCCATTGCCGACTTGATTGATGCCAGCTCCGAGCAGGCCGCCCGCTCGGCCTTGCAATCGCTGCAAGGGGCCTTCTCTAGTCAGGTGAATGCGCTGGTGGAAAAAGTGATTCACCTGCGTATTTACGTTGAAGCCGCAATTGACTTTCCCGATGAAGAAATCGACTTTCTCTCTGATGGCAAAGTCGCCAGCGATCTCTCGCAGATTATCGAGCACCTCGCCACATTGCGCAAAGAAGCCAACCAAGGGGCGATTATGCGTGAGGGAATGAAAGTGGTGATCGCAGGCCGCCCCAACGCCGGAAAATCAAGCTTATTAAACGCCTTATCAGGGAAAGATAGCGCGATTGTCACGGATATCGCCGGTACGACTCGGGATGTCTTGCGTGAGCACATTCATATTGACGGTATGCCTTTGCACATTATTGATACGGCAGGGCTACGCGATACCGCTGATGAGGTCGAACGTATTGGTGTCGAGCGGGCATGGGATGAAATTGAACAAGCCGATCGCGTTTTATTTATGGTCGATGGCACCACTACCGACGCCACTCATCCTGCGGAAATTTGGCCAGACTTTGTTTCACGTTTACCTAAAGCGATGGGCATGACAGTGATCCGCAACAAAGTCGATATGACCGGCGAGCCAATGGGACACGATAGTAACCATGATCCCGCACTCATCCGCTTAAGTGCCAAAACGGGCGAAGGCATGGACGCATTACGTCAGCACCTCAAAGCCTGTATGGGCTACGCCGGCGGCAGTGAAGGCGGATTTATGGCGCGTCGCCGTCACCTCGACGCGCTTGCTAATGCCGCACATCACTTGGACATCGGTCAGGCGCAGCTAGAAGGTTATATGGCCGGCGAGATTTTAGCAGAAGAATTACGCCTCACTCAGCAACACCTCAATACCATCACCGGTGAGTTCAGTGCCGATGATTTGCTGGGGAAAATTTTCTCTTCATTCTGCATCGGGAAGTAATTATCCCCAACCTGATTACGGGATCCTTCTACTAAGGATCCCTTGTGATACCTCGCCTGATCCCCTTTATCCTCGTTATTCGATCGTAAGTTATCCACGTAGTTTTCACCATGATCAGCTACGCTTTAACGAGGTGTGGATGGAGGTACTATGCTGGCAAGTTTTAACCCGATCTTATCAATAGGCCTGAGTGAACATAATCAACTGATGCGGCATCAGATCCGCATGACCAATCTACTCACGGTGATCTGCGTGGTTGGCACGATCATTTTCTCCACCATGTACTGGCTTGCTTTCCAAACCCCGATCGCGGCTTGGCACAACGTCAGTTACGCCTTTTTGTACGCGGCAACCTGGCTGTTGATGTGGTCAGGACGCTGGTATATCGCTCGGTACTACCTTTTTTTCATGTTTTTTGCCCAGCAGTTCATCATGTCTTACTGGGTGTTTGCGGCACAAAGCCAGAACGAACTCTTGTTACTGGTCTCGCCCACTATCGTCTTATTGCTGTTTGACCCCAATGAGCGTCTGGCGCGTTACGGGCTATCACTGACAGCCATCGGCTTAATGTTTTCCATCCAGGTATTACCCACACCCGACCCCTTGGTGAACCTTTCCACCCTAAACAGCAAAACCATTTACCTTAGCGTTGTCCTGATATTTATTGCCTTATCAGTGATTTTAATGGACTTTTATCTCCATGATCTCTACACCCTCAACCGGCAGGCACGGCAGTACATTCAGCGCGAGCCCCTAGCGCAAACATGGAATGCAACCCAGTTTTATCGCCGACTGAGCACGGAGTGCCAATCATCGACCGACAAGCCGATCGCAATCCTTTGCATTAATATTGATCATTTTCAGCATTTTAATACGCAACATGGCCACTCTATTGGTGATCAAAGCTTACAGTTCCTGGCCGGCCTACTTCATCGTCATCTACCACGCGATGCCCTACTTAGCCGCACTCACGCCGATCAGTTTTTAGTCATGCTCAAAGAAAATGATTGCGCCGATGCCCCAAAATGGGCGGTTAAATGTTATCACGCCATCGCAGAGATCCCCTTTACCTTTCATGGCGGCGCCCATGCATTCACCGCCTCGATAGGCATCGTTCAGCACTTTTCCGGAAACGGTCAAGCGATCGAGTTAATTGACCAAGCCTGCCAAGCCATGACGGAGGCGAAACAAGCGGGCGGCAACCAATGTGTCTGTCAACTTAGCCAGATGACGGCTAGCCAAGCGGTTTAAGCGGAGATTGACTCCTTGAGGTAAGGTCGAAATACTAGGGATGAATACCTTAACGATGAGGAAAGCATGGCAACTATCACTATTATTACCGGCAGTACCCTAGGTGGCGCTGAGTATGTCGGCGATCATCTCGCAGATCTCTTGCAAGCAAAAGGCCATCACCCTCAAGTGGTCAACGAGGGGCTCATTGATGATGTGCTCGGTGCCTCTACCCTATTGATCGTCACGTCAACCCATGGCGCAGGGGACTTTCCAGACAGCATCGCTCCCTTAATGGAACAACTGATCACCGAGCGCCCGATGCTACGCGACGTTCACTATGGCGTGGTCGGGATTGGGGACTCGAGCTACGACACGTTTTGCGAAGCAGGCATGAAAGCAGATGCGTTATTACAAGACTTGGGCGCAATCAAAGTCGGTGAGCGCATTGATATCGATATTCAAGCGCATCCGGTCCCAGAAGATGAAGCCGAACGCTGGTTAACAGACTGGGAACCACAACTTCACGCGCTCAAGTGAACAAAAAACAACCAACCTAACTGTGGATAACTAAGGAATAACCCAGTGATCTTCCTTTAGTTATCCATTTAATACTTTTCACCCCCTGCCCCCTATGTGGATAACCACCCATTTTGATCCCAGGTGATACAGGATCGGATCCAAGGCCACCCACAGAAAGTGATCGTTTCAAGATCCTTGATCTCTATGATCTTTTTTTAGTTATCCACTAAGATCCCTTTCCCTAATAGTAGATCTAACAAAGGATCTATATAAAGATCTTATATATATAAAGCCAATGCGCTCTAACGATCCGGATCAAGGTTTGGTTCCCTGTTGGCAGAAAAAGCGCTAGAATGTCGCCCCTTTTGCTTAGTTCATGCGCAAACACTTAACCAGGTTGAGGCTTTAATCATGTTTTACCAGGATCACTTTGACGTCATCGTTGTGGGTGGTGGCCATGCTGGTACCGAAGCGGCACTGGCTGCTGCCCGGATGAATCAAAGAACACTGTTGTTGACCCATAATATCGACACCTTGGGACAGATGTCGTGTAACCCCGCGATTGGTGGGATCGGGAAAGGACACCTGGTAAAAGAAATTGATGCCCTGGGTGGTGCCATGGCGCAAGCCACCGACAAAGGCGGGATCCAATTTAGAACGCTGAATGCATCTAAAGGACCGGCGGTACGCGCGACACGAGCTCAAGCTGATCGCGCACTTTACAAAGCGGCGATCCGTCATACCTTGGAGAACACGCCAAACCTTTCTTTGTTTCAACAAGCGGTGGTCGACCTGATCGTTAAGCAGGATCGTGTTACAGGCGTAGAAACAGAAATGGGGCTGAAGTTCAGCGCGACCACGGTTGTGCTAACGGTCGGAACCTTTTTGGGTGGGAAAATCCATATCGGTATGGATAATTACGCCGGTGGACGTGCCGGTGATCCGCCGTCAAACAAACTCGCGGATCGCTTACGTGCATTACCGTTTCGCGTTGATCGACTGAAAACCGGCACACCTCCGCGCATTGACGCACGCTCGGTCGATTTTTCAGTGATGCAAACCCAACATGGTGATACTCCTTGCCCGGTATTTTCATTCATGGGAAATGTCCAGCAGCATCCGCAACAAATCCCGTGCTATATCACCTACACCAATGAAAGAACGCACGACGTCATCCGCGAAAACCTTTCTCGTAGTCCGATGTATTCTGGCGTGATTGAAGGTATTGGGCCGCGTTATTGTCCGTCGATTGAAGACAAGGTGATGCGGTTTGCCGACAAAGACAAACATCAAATCTTTGTGGAACCAGAAGGATTGACCAGCAATGAGTTGTATCCGAATGGCATCTCCACCAGCTTGCCGTTTGATGTGCAAATGGGCATTATCCAGTCGATCAAAGGGTTTGAAAACGCCAAAGTGATCCGCCCTGGCTATGCGATCGAGTATGATTTCTTTGATCCTCGCGATCTCAAACAAACGCTAGAAACCAAATTTATCGACGGGTTATTTTTTGCGGGACAAATTAACGGTACCACCGGTTATGAAGAAGCCGGGGCGCAAGGTTTGCTCGCTGGGTGTAACGCGGCATTACAAGCTCAAGGCAAAGAAGGCTGGAGCCCACGTCGCGATCAAGCCTATATGGGCGTGTTGATCGACGATCTCTCCACCATGGGCACCCAAGAGCCTTACCGCATGTTTACCTCTCGTGCCGAGTATCGATTACTATTGCGCGAAGACAATGCTGATATGCGCTTAACCGAAAAAGGGCGCGAGCTTGGTTTGGTCGACGATGCTCGCTGGGCGCGGTTTAATCAGAAAATGGAAAACATGGAGCAAGAGCGTCAGCGCCTGCGTGGGACTTGGATCCATCCACATTCGGACGATGTTACTGCGCTTAACGCTATGCTGAAAACCCCCTTAGCACGTGAAGCCAATGGCGAAGATTTGCTGCGTCGTCCCGAGCTGCGTTATCAAGATATTGTGGCGTTACCGACCTTTGGGCCGGCCCATCAAGACACGCAAGCCAGTGAGCAAGTGGAGATCCAAGTGAAATATGCCGGTTACATCGACCGTCAGCAGGATGAAATCGCCAAGTCGCAGCGTCATGAACATACGACACTGCCAACAGACCTCGATTATGAGCAAATCAAAGGCTTGTCCAATGAGGTGAAAGGGAAGCTTGCCGATGCACGCCCGGAAACCGTGGGCAAAGCGTCTCGCATTTCTGGTGTGACACCCGCTGCCATCTCCATTTTGCTTGTGCACTTGAAAAAGCAAGGCATGTTGAAGAAAGGGGCATAAATGGAATCACAACTACAACAAGGGCTTGCCAAAGCAGGCCTGTTTTTGTCTGCACAACAACAGGCTCAGCTCCTTGCCTATGTGCGCCTGTTGGATAAATGGAACAAGGCGTACAACCTGACATCTGTCCGTCGTCCTGAAGACATGGTGGTGAAACATATTCTTGATAGTTTGGTTGTTTCCCCCCATCTTGACGGCGATCATTTTATCGATGTGGGGACAGGTCCAGGATTACCAGGTATTCCTCTGGCTATTGCGAATCCGGATAAACACTTCACCTTACTAGACAGTTTAGGGAAACGGATCCGCTTCATTCGCCAAGTGTTGCACGAACTAGAAATAGACAATGTCACGCCGGTACAAAGCCGCGTCGAGGACTTTATCCCCGATAATGGCTTTGATGGCGTCTTGAGCCGGGCGTTTGCTTCCATGAACGACATGGTGAGCTGGTGCCAACATCTTCCTCATGCTGAGGGACAATTTTACGCGCTGAAAGGGCAAGTGGACCAGCAGGAGCTGGATGCCTTGCCTGCTGCTTGTTCTGTGACCGATATCAAAGCTTTGAAGGTACCGGGATTGGAAGGGGCGCGTCATCTAGTAATCTTGAGAGCAAAGAGTAACGAATAGAGGTCGAGAGCACGTGGGTAAAGTTATCGCGGTAGCAAACCAGAAAGGCGGCGTGGGGAAAACCACCACCAGTGTCAATCTTGCAGCGTCACTGGCTGCCACCAATCGCAAAGTGCTACTGATTGATTTAGACCCACAGGGCAACGCGACCATGGCCAGTGGGGTGGATAAATACGATGTGCATGCCACTGCCTACGACCTCTTAATTGAAGACACACCGTTTGAGCAAGTCGTGGTGGAAGACACGGCAGGCAGCTATCACCTGATTGCCGCCAATGGCGACGTGACCGCCGCTGAAATTAAGCTGATGGAAGTATTCGCTCGCGAAGTTCGCCTGCGCACCATGCTTGAGCCGGTGGTGGATCGCTATGATTATATTTTTATTGATTGCCCACCTTCGCTCAACTTGCTGACTATTAACGCAATGACCGCTGCCAACTCTGTGTTGGTTCCCATGCAGTGTGAGTACTTTGCCCTGGAGGGATTAACGGCATTGATGGATACCATCAGCAAGCTTGCCAGTGTGGTCAATGCTGAGCTTCACGTGGAAGGGGTGCTGCGCACCATGTACGATCCGCGTAACCGATTAGCGACCGAAGTATCGGATCAGATCAAAAAACACTTCGGTGATAAGGTGTATCGTACCGTGATTCCTCGCAACGTGCGGCTTGCGGAAGCGCCAAGTCATGGCCGACCTGCCATGTACTACGACAAATTATCGAGCGGTGCCAAAGCCTACCTCGCCCTTGCGGGTGAAATCCTGCGTCGCGAAGAGCAAGCACGCTCCTCGCCAGACGCTGTCAATGCCTGAGGAAAACAATGAATTCAGCGAAACGCGGTCTTGGAAAGGGCCTGGATGCCTTGTTGGCGACCAGTGCACATGCACAGTCATCCACCCAAGCTTCCCCTGAGTCCACCAATACGAGTAACAGCGAATTACAGCAGTTGCCCGTTACTGCGTTGGAGCCAGGTCAGTATCAGCCACGTCAAGATATGGCTGAGGAGGCACTGGAAGAGTTAACCGAGTCCATCCGCGCGCAAGGTATTATTCAGCCTTTGGTTGTCCGTCAAGTGGCAGCCGGGCGCTATGAAATCATTGCCGGTGAGCGTCGCTGGCGTGCCGCTAAGCAAGCAGGGCTTAACAATGTTCCCTGCTTGGTGCGCAAGATGAGCGATAAGGTCGCCAGTGCGGTCGCCTTGATTGAGAATATCCAGCGCGAGAACCTGAATGCGATGGAAGAAGCCCAGGCACTCGCGCGCTTAGTTGACGAATTTGAACTGACTCACCAACAGTTGGCGGAGTCACTCGGTAAATCTCGGGCCACCATTAGTAATCTACTTAGGTTAAATGGATTGGAGTCCGGTGTGCGGCAATTGCTGCTTAACAAACAACTCGAGATGGGTCACGCACGTGCCCTGCTGGCGCTCGAAGGCGACGCACAAATCGATGCGGCGCTGACCGCCGTCAATAAAAAGATGACGGTTCGCCAGATAGAAAAACTAGTAAAAAAGATGCTTTCGCCTCCTGTTGAAACGGAAAAGCCTAAATTATCACCTGAAGTCGAAGCGCTCCAGCAACGACTTGGCGATAAGCTAGGAGCCAGTGTCGCGTTAACACAACAGAAAAACGGTAGTGGGAAATTGGTGATTAATTTTGAAGAATCTGAAAAATTAGCGCAAATTCTTGCAATTTTCGACGAAGAAATGTGACCTATGCCATTCGCTTTTTGTTACATAAAAGCGCTTACTGTGATCAGGTTACTCTGTTGTAAAATTTTCCCCGCTTTTTTACATCGATGCGATTGCATTAGTTGGGGCGAAACGTATAATTTTTGCTGTTTTCCCAGCACGGCAACAGTGCTAAGTGGAACGGAATCGAGGAACAAATACATGGTATCGACGCTCGCGCGGCCGGGTCGTGAAATCGCGACAAAATTGGTGCTTTTGCAAGCTGGCGTCGTATTAGCAACGGCAATCGTGATGGCGCTTGCTATCAGTGTCGACTGGGGAAAATCCGCGCTAATCGGTGGAGGCATCTTTGTGGTTGCCAATGCTGCCTTTGCGGCGTGTGCTTTCCTTTTTAGTGGGGCAAGAGCTGCGAAATTCGTAGTCGCGTCCTTCTTTAGCGGTGAAGTGTTGAAAATTTCACTGACTGTCGTCTTGTTTGTCCTTGCTTACCTGTATGTCGAGGTGGAATTGCTTCCCCTCAAACTGGCCTATTTGCTGGCATTAGGGGTTAATATCCTCGCGCCAGTTTTATTCATTAACAACAACAAATAGGATGAGTTATGGCTGCGTCAGGTGATGCGCTTACACCGTCTGGCTATATCACTCACCACCTGACACACTTGTCAAGCGGTGAGGGGTTTTGGGCGGTTCACATTGATAGCCTGTTTTTCTCTGTCCTCATCGGTATTGTCTTCCTAGGCCTTTTCCGATCGGTGGCAAAGAAAGCATCGACAGGTGTCCCGGGTAAGTTTCAGTGCTTCGTTGAGATCTTGGTTGAGTTCGTTGATGACAACGTCCGCGAAACCTTCCATGGACGAAATCCACTGATCGCACCTTTGGCCCTGACTATCTTCGTCTGGATATTCTTGATGAATACGATGGACTTAATCCCTATCGATTTTCTACCGTATCCGGCGGAACACTGGTTAGGCATTCCTTACTTGAAAGTGGTGCCAACTGCAGACGTAAATATCACCCTTGCGATGGCGCTGGGCGTGTTCTTCTTGATGATTTTCTACAGCATCAAGATTAAAGGTGTGGGTGGCTTTGCCAAAGAGCTGGCGCTACACCCGTTCAATCACCCTATCATGATTCCGTTCAACCTCCTGTTGGAGATAGTTTCGCTGCTGGCGAAGCCTATTTCACTCGGGATGCGTCTGTTCGGTAACATGTTTGCCGGTGAGGTGGTATTTATTCTTATCGCGGCGTTGTTGCCGTGGTGGGCGCAATGGCTGGGCTCTGTGCCGTGGGCAATATTCCACATTCTAGTCATTACGATTCAAGCCTTTGTCTTTATGATGTTGACCATCGTGTATCTCTCGCAGGCACACGAAGACTCAGATCATTGATGACATTTTTTAGAAAGCAATTTGTTAGTCATTATTGGCTCAAAGCCGACAACGAAAACTGGAGATAGTGATGGAAACTTTATTGAGCTTTTCTGCAATTGCCGTGGGCATCATTGTAGGTCTTGCTTCCCTTGGTACTGCGATTGGTTTCGCCCTGCTGGGTGGTAAATTCCTTGAAGGTGCAGCACGTCAACCTGAGATGGCTCCTATGCTGCAAGTTAAGATGTTCATCATCGCGGGTCTTCTTGATGCGGTTCCAATGATCGGTATCGTAATCGCACTGCTGTTCACGTTCGCGAACCCATTCGTAGGTCAACTGTAAACTGGCTAATAGCTGAACAGACCCTTTAGCTTATGATTAAGGAGGCGCCGTTGTGAATATCAACGCAACTCTGCTAGGCCAGGCAATCGCGTTCACTATCTTTGTGTGGTTCTGCATGAAATATGTATGGCCACCATTGATGCAAGCGATTGAAGAACGTCAGAAAAAAATCGCTGACGGTCTCGCGGCGGCTGATCGCGCCGCCAAAGACCTGGATTTGGCCCAGGCGAATGCTTCTGATCAATTGAAAGAAGCGAAGCGCAACGCAACTGACATTATCGAGCAGGCCAATAAGCGCAAAGCACAAATCCTCGATGAGGCACGTGCAGAAGCGGCTGCTGAGCGCGACAATATCCTCAATCAGGGTAAAGCCGAGCTAGAAGCCGAGCGTAACCGTGCTCGCGATGAGCTGCGCAAGCAAGTTGCATCGCTCGCTGTTATTGGTGCCGAGAAAATTATTGAGCGCTCTATTGACGAGAATGCTCATAAAGATCTTCTCGATAAAATCACTGCAGAACTGTAACAAGGAGGGGCAGCAATGTCTGAACTGACAACACTCGCTCGCCCCTACGCGAAAGCAGCCTTTGATTTTGCGGTAGAAAAAGGCGAGTTAGCTCAATGGGCTGAAATGCTCGCCTTTACTGCTGAGATTGCCCGTGATGAACGTGTTCAACATATGTTGGATGCCTCTTTCTCTGCTGACACATTGGCAGAGATGTTCATCACAGTTGGCGGTGA
The DNA here is from genome assembly GCF_001995695.1 of Salinivibrio sp. ML290. Classification (NCBI taxonomy): domain Bacteria; kingdom Pseudomonadati; phylum Pseudomonadota; class Gammaproteobacteria; order Vibrionales; family Vibrionaceae; genus Salinivibrio; species Salinivibrio sp. ML290. Next base: position 37,445 of record NZ_MUEY01000018.1, read on the forward strand.
TCAGCTCAATGATTTTGGTCAAAACCTGATTAAGGTGATGGCCGAAAACAAGCGCTTAAAAGCTCTTCCTGAGGTTTGTGAGCAGTTCCTCGCGATGCGTCTGGAACTGGAAAAAGAAGTTGAAGTTCAAGTGATTTCAGCGACGGCTCTTTCCGAAGAGCAACAACAAGCCATCAGTGACAAGCTCGCCGCGCGTCTTGAGCGCAAAGTAAAGCTGAACTGTAGTGTAGACGAAACCCTGGTTGCCGGGGTTATTATTCGAGCTGGAGACTTGGTCATCGATAACTCAGTAAGTGGCCGTATGCGCCGCCTGAGCGATGCATTGCAGTCTTGATTTGGGGAATTGGAGCATGCAACTTAATTCCACGGAAATTAGCGATTTGATCAAACAACGCATCGAGAAATTCGACGTTGTGAGTGAAGCGCGCAACGAAGGTACCATCGTGTCAGTCAGCGACGGTATCATTCGCATTCACGGCCTTGCTGATGCGATGCAAGGTGAAATGATTGAACTGCCTGGCAACCGCTATGCACTTGCATTGAACCTTGAGCGTGACTCAGTGGGTGCGGTTGTGATGGGTCCTTACTCGGACCTGCAAGAAGGCATGAAGGTGACCGGCACAGGCCGCATCCTTGAAGTACCAACAGGTCCTGAACTATTGGGCCGCGTGGTAAACACTCTGGGTGAGCCGATTGATGGTAAAGGCCCTATTGAGGCAAAAACCACATCGCCAGTCGAAGTGATCGCCCCAGGTGTTATCGCACGTCAATCCGTTGATCAGCCAGTGCAAACCGGCTACAAAGCGGTTGACTCGATGATCCCTATCGGCCGAGGCCAGCGTGAGCTGATCATCGGTGACCGCCAAACCGGTAAAACGGCGTTGGCGATCGATGCGATCATTAACCAGAAAAACTCGGGTATCTACTCCATCTATGTGGCGATTGGTCAGAAAGCCTCGACCATTGCTAACGTGGTGCGCAAGCTGGAAGAACATGATGCACTGAAAAACACCATTGTGGTGGTGGCATCAGCGTCTGAAGCCGCAGCATTGCAGTACCTCGCGCCTTACGCGGGTTGTGCAATGGGTGAGTACTTCCGTGACCGCGGTGAAGATGCGCTGATTGTCTACGATGACCTGTCTAAACAGGCTGTTGCATACCGTCAGATCTCACTATTGCTACGCCGTCCACCGGGCCGTGAAGCTTTCCCGGGTGATGTTTTCTACTTGCACTCACGTCTTCTTGAGCGTGCGGCACGTGTTAACGCCCACTATGTGGAAGAGTTCACTAAAGGTGAAGTGAAAGGCAAAACCGGTTCATTGACGGCGCTGCCTATCATTGAAACCCAAGCCGGTGACGTATCGGCGTTCGTACCGACTAACGTTATCTCGATCACCGACGGTCAGATCTTCCTACAAACCGAGCTGTTTAACGCGGGTATTCGCCCAGCGGTTGACCCAGGCATTTCGGTGTCGCGTGTGGGTGGTTCTGCACAAACCAAGATCATGAAGAAATTGTCAGGCGGTATTCGTACAGCCCTTGCACAATATCGTGAATTGGCGGCCTTTGCGCAATTCTCTTCTGATCTGGATGACGCGACCAAGAAGCAATTGGATCACGGTCAGAAAGTGACCGAGCTGATGAAGCAGATGCAATATGCTCCTATGTCTGTGTTTGAGCAGGCGTTGGTGATCTTTGCGGCTGAGAAAGGCTACTTGGAAGACGTTGAGCTGAACAAGATCGGTGACTTTGAACGTTCCCTACTGGCCTTTGCGAAGAGCCAGTACGCTGACCTGGCTGCTCAAATTGAAGAGTCTGGTGCTTACAACGATGACGTTGAAGCACAGCTGAAAAAGCTGTTGGATGACTTCAAAGCGACCCAGACTTGGTAACACGTAGGTGACCACTTCGGTGGTCGCCCACTAATGGAGAGTAACTATGGCCGGCGCAAAAGAGATTCGTAATAAGATCGGAAGTGTGAAAAACACACAGAAGATCACTAAAGCGATGGAAATGGTGGCAGCCTCCAAAATGCGTAAAACGCAAGAAGCCATGGAGTCGTCACGTCCATACGCTGTCACTATGCGCAAAGTGATCGGTCATCTTGCACTGGGTAACTTGGAGTACCGCCATCCCTATTTGGAAGAGCGGGAAGCCAAGCGCGTTGGTTACATCATCATTTCTACTGACCGCGGACTGTGTGGTGGCCTGAACATTAACTTGTTCAAAAGTGTCATCAACGATATGGAAAGCTGGAGCCAAAAAGGTGCCGAAATCGACATGGCACTGGTTGGGGCGAAAGCCACCGCTTTCTTTAACAGCTACGGCGGCAATGTAGTGGCACAAACTTCTGGCCTGGGTGACACCCCAGTACTGGAAGACCTCATCGGTACTGTTGGGGTGATGCTGAAAAAATATGATGAAGGTGAGCTGGACCGCTTGTACCTGGTTTTCAATAAGTTTGAAAACACCATGGTGCAGACCCCAGTGATCGATCAATTGCTGCCTTTGCCAAAGTCAGACGACGAGGAGATGCAGCGCAGCCACGCTTGGGATTATATCTATGAACCTGAGCCGAAGCCGTTGCTCGATACCTTGTTGGTTCGCTATGCCGAATCGCAAGTGTATCAAGGTGTGGTAGAGAACCTCGCCAGTGAGCAAGCGGCACGTATGGTGGCAATGAAAGCTGCGACCGATAATGCGGGGAATCTGATTGATGATCTGCAATTGGTTTACAACAAAGCCCGTCAGGCTGCAATCACCCAAGAGTTGTCAGAAATTGTTTCTGGCGCAAGCGCGGTGTAAAGGCAAGGGTTAACGAACTAGTTTAGAGGAATAACGATGGCTACAGGTAAGATCGTTCAGATCATCGGTGCGGTAGTCGACGTAGAGTTTCCACAAGACGCCGTACCTAAGGTATACGATGCGTTGAATGTGAAACGTGAAGGCGAGCGTCTGGTGCTGGAAGTTCAGCAGCAGCTTGGTGGTGGCGTTATCCGTGCCATCGCAATGGGCTCATCTGATGGTCTGCGTCGTGGAATCGAAGTAGAAAATACAGGTAAAGCAATCGAAGTCCCTGTGGGTGAAGCCACGCTGGGGCGTATCGTCAACGTCTTGGGTGACGCGATTGATGAGCGTGGCGATCTCGGTGAGAAAGAGCGTTACTCTATCCACCGTGAAGCGCCAAGCTATGAAGAGCAGTCGAGCGCGACCGAGCTTTTGGAAACCGGCGTTAAGGTTATCGACCTTATCTGTCCGTTTGCCAAAGGCGGTAAAATCGGTCTGTTTGGCGGTGCGGGTGTCGGTAAGACCGTTAACATGATGGAGCTTATCAACAACATCGCACTGCAACACTCAGGTCTGTCTGTATTCGCTGGTGTCGGTGAGCGTACTCGTGAGGGTAACGACTTCTACTACGAAATGCAGGAAGCCGGTGTTGTAAACATTGAGAATCCCGAAGAGTCAAAAGTGGCCATGGTCTATGGTCAGATGAACGAGCCACCAGGTAACCGCCTGCGTGTCGCACTGACTGGCCTAACCATGGCGGAAAAATTCCGTGATGATGGCCGTGATGTACTGCTGTTCATCGATAACATCTATCGTTACACCCTTGCCGGTACCGAAGTATCTGCCCTGTTGGGTCGTATGCCATCGGCAGTAGGTTACCAGCCAACACTGGCTGAAGAGATGGGTGTTCTGCAAGAGCGTATTACCTCAACCCGTACCGGTTCTATCACCTCGGTACAGGCGGTTTACGTTCCTGCGGATGACTTGACTGACCCGTCACCCGCCACCACCTTTGCTCACTTGGATGCAACGGTTGTATTGTCGCGTAACATCGCGTCGATGGGTATGTACCCGGCGATTGACCCACTGGATTCAACCTCACGTATGTTGGACCCATTGGTGGTTGGTCAAGACCATTATGACGTGGCTCGTGGCGTGCAGTCTGTCCTTCAGCGCTATAAAGAGCTGAAAGACATCATTGCTATCCTAGGTATGGATGAGCTGTCTGAAGAAGATAAGCTGACGGTTGCACGTGCACGTAAGATTGAGCGTTTCTTGACGCAGCCTTACCACGTCGCCGAAGTCTTCACCGGCCAGCCAGGTGTTTATGTTTCGCTAAAAGATACCATTGCAAGCTTCAAAGGCCTGCTCAGTGGTGAGTACGATGATATCCCAGAGCAGGCATTCCTGTACTGCGGTAGCATCGAAGAAGTGCTCGAAAAAGCGAAAAACCTGTAAGGCTTGAGTAGGAGGCGATATGGCAGCGATAACCTTCCATCTGGATGTGGTCAGTGCAGAGCGACAATTGTTCTCTGGTCGTGCTGAGCATATTCAGGTGACCGGTAGCGAAGGTGAACTGGGTATTCACGCAGGACACACACCGCTGCTGACCGCTATCACGCCTGGCATGGTTCGCATCGTCAAACAAGGCGGTAGCGAAGAGATTATTTATCTTTCTGGTGGCACGCTTGAAGTGCAGCCTGGCACAGTGACTGTGCTGGCTGACACCGCAATTCGTGGTGAAGAACTGGACCAAGCTAAGGCGGAAGAAGCGAAGCGCCGCGCTGAGGATAAAATCCACAATCAGCATAAAGACGTCGACTTTGCTCAAGCGGCCAGTGACCTGGCTAAGGCGATTGCGAAGCTTCGAGTGATCGAGCTGACCAAGCACAAGCGTTAATCAGGCACTTACGGTGAGAATAAAAGCGACGCTTCGGCGTCGCTTTTTTATTGCCTGCAAAGACCACCTTGTAGTCTGCGATTCGCGCGACACCTAAAACGCGTTACACTAAGGGCAACTTAATAGACAACCTTCTCTTTTATCACGGAAAGACTATGCAATACAGTGCAGTTATTCTCGCGGCCGGTAAGGGCACGCGCATGTATTCACAAACCCCTAAGGTGCTTCATACCTTGGCGGGTAAGCCTATGGTTGAGCACGTTATTGACACTTGCCATGGCCTCGGCGCTTCGCAAATCCATTTGGTTTATGGCCATGGTGGCGATACTATGCAGCGCGTTTTAGCGCACTCACCGGTGAACTGGTGCTTGCAAGCGGATCAATTGGGCACCGGCCATGCCGTGCAACAAGCGGCGCCGCAATTCGCGGATGATGAGCAAGTATTGGTGCTCTACGGCGATGTCCCTTTGATTTCAGAGCAAACCCTCTCGCGTTTGCTCGAAGGGCAGCCTGAAGGTGGGATTGGTCTATTAACTGTGCATCAGGACGATCCGACTGGCTACGGCCGTATTGTCCGTGAAAACGGGGAAGTGGTGGCGATTGTTGAGCAAAAAGACGCGACTGACAGCCAGCTTGCCATCACTGAAATTAATACCGGTGTGCTGGTGGCCACCGGACGTGACTTGCGGCATTGGTTATCGCAACTTGATAACCACAACGCGCAAGGCGAGTTTTATCTCACCGATGTGATTGCGCTGGCACATCAACAAGGCCGCTCGATTCAAGCGGTTCACCCTGTGAATGCGGTGGAAGTGGAAGGGGTGAATAACCGCCTGCAGCTTTCACGCCTTGAGCGCGAATACCAAAAAATGCAGGCTGAACAGCTATTACTCAGTGGTGTGATGCTCAAAGACCCTGCGCGTTTTGACTTGCGTGGCCAGCTGCAATGCGGGCAGGATGTCACCATCGACGCTAACGTGATCATCGAAGGCAATGTCACCTTAGGGGATAACGTGACCATCGGGGCCGGGAGCGTACTGATTGATTGTGAGGTTGATGATAATACATTGGTACGTCCGTATAGCGTGATAGAAGGGGCTAGCGTCGGTGAGGATTGTACCGTTGGTCCGTTCACACGGCTGCGTCCGGGCGCCGAGATGGCGCGCGATGCCCACGTGGGCAACTTTGTCGAGATGAAAAAGTCTCGCTTAGGCGAAGGCTCGAAAGCCAATCATCTGACTTACCTGGGTGATACCGAGGTTGGCCGCGGCGTGAACATTGGTGCCGGCGTGATCACCTGTAATTACGATGGTGCCAATAAACATAAAACCGTGATTAAAGATAACGCCTTTATTGGTTCGGACTCTCAGCTGGTGGCACCTGTGGTGATCGGCGAAGGGGTGACCGTTGGGGCTGGCAGCACCATCAGCAAAGATGTCGCCGATGGTCAACTTATCATCACTCGTGCTAAACCAAGGACAATTGAGGCTTGGCAACGGCCGAAAAAAAAGTAGAATACTGATGGTTGAGCGCGCACAGGCGGCTTTTTAGCTTGAAAGGCGAAAAGTTGTGCGGTTGGTAAAATCAGGTATTGACTCCCGATAAAAACCAGCCTATTATGCGCGCCTCAGTTGGGGTATCGCCAAGCGGTAAGGCAACGGGTTTTGATCTCGTCATTCCCAGGTTCGAATCCTGGTACCCCAGCCAACGCGTCCGTAGCTCAGCTGGATAGAGTACCTGGCTACGAACCAGGCGGTCGGAGGTTCGAATCCTCCCGGACGCGCCATCTTTCTTCAGCTACCATGAAGTCAGATGAACAACTTGGAATGCGGAAGTGGCGGAATTGGTAGACGCACCAGATTTAGGTTCTGGCGCCGCAAGGTGTGAGAGTTCAAGTCTCTCCTTCCGCACCATTATTTAAACATGTGGCATTTAGCGGCATGAAAATTGGGGTATCGCCAAGCGGTAAGGCAACGGGTTTTGATCTCGTCATTCCCAGGTTCGAATCCTGGTACCCCAGCCACTTTAGGTTGGCTACGTAGCTCAGTTGGTTAGAGCACATCACTCATAATGATGGGGTCACAGGTTCGAATCCCGTCGTAGCCACCATTATTCCGATTTGTTGCTAACGCAGTAAATCGCACCGATTTGCGGCGGTGGCGGAATTGGTAGACGCGCTAGCTTCAGGTGCTAGTGTCCGAAAGGACGTGAGGGTTCAAGTCCCTCCCCCCGCACCAAGACAATTGATACTCGGCCCGCCCGCCGATCTATCATACAAATTTGCGGAAGTGGCGGAATTGGTAGACGCACCAGATTTAGGTTCTGGCGCCGCAAGGTGTGAGAGTTCAAGTCTCTCCTTCCGCACCATATCAAGCCCATCAGCATTTGCTGGTGGGCTTTTTTCGTTATTGCCCTACGCTGAACCCTCCTCTTCTTTGTTTTGCCACACTTTTAGCCGCGTTATCTTGATCTTTGTTTTGTTTGCTCTACCATAAGTTTCGAATCGAAACTTTGGTTGTTATATGTCGAAACGAAATACCCAACAACGTCGCCATACCATCGTCAGTTTATTGACCGAGCAAGGCCAAGTGAGTGTTGATGCACTCTCGCAACGCTTTGAAACCTCAGAAGTGACGATCCGTAAAGACTTGGCGGAGCTTGAGAAGAATGGCTTGTTACTGCGCCGTTATGGCGGAGCAGTCCCCGTGCCACAAGAAATGGTGTCGGAGCAGGCGGTCAAGGTATCGAAACAAAAGCAAAGTATTGCCGATGCGGCCGCTGCGCGCATTCGTGACCATAACCGGATTGTGGTCGACAGTGGTACCACCACGGCCGCTTTGATCCCTTTACTGAATAAGAAGCGTGGTCTTGTGGTAATGACCAATTCGCTACAGGTCGCCAACGCGATACGTGAACTGGAACATGAGCCAACTCTATTGATGACTGGGGGCACCTGGGACACCCATTCTGAATCGTTTCAAGGCCAAGTGGCCGAACAAACCTTGCGAGCGTACGACTTTGATCAGCTTTTTGTCGGTGCCGATGGCATTGATGTGGCACGGGGTACCACGACCTTTAACGAAATGACGGGCCTGACGCGGGTGATGGCGGAGGTCGCACGAGAAGTGGTGGTGATGATTGAGTCGGAAAAAATTGGCCGTCGGATCCCCAATCTAGAGCTTGCGTGGTCAAGCATCGATACCCTGATCACCGACAGTTCGCTTGACGATGATCTTAAACACGCCATAGAACAAACCGGCACAGATGTGATCTGTGCTGACCAGTAATAAGACCAGTAAGGAAAGACTATGTGTGGAATTGTAGGGGCGGTCGCGCAGCGTGATGTCGCCGAGATTTTAGTAGAGGGGCTGCGTCGCCTTGAGTATCGCGGTTATGACTCGGCCGGGGTCGCGATCACTGATTCGGCAACCGGGCAGCTCACACGTGTGCGTCGTCTTGGTAAAGTGGCCGCGTTGTCAGATGCGGTGACCGAGACGAATCCTACCGGTGGTACCGGTATCGCACACACACGTTGGGCCACCCATGGCGAGCCCAGTGAAGTGAATGCCCACCCACATATGTCTGGCGAGACGATTGCAGTGGTACACAATGGCATTATTGAAAACCACCAAATGCTGCGTGAACAGCTGCAAGCGCGAGGCTATCAATTCCATTCACAAACCGATACTGAAGTGATTGCGCATTTGGTTGATTGGGAGCTTAAGCAAACCTCTGATTTGCTCGAAGCATTCCAACGTACAGTCACCCAGCTCGAGGGCGCTTACGGTACTGTGGTGATGGATAAAACTCAGCCTGAGCGCTTGATTGCTGCGCGTTCGGGAAGCCCACTAGTGATTGGTTTGGGGATTGGCGAAAACTTTCTCGCCTCTGATCAGTTGGCGCTGCTCAATGTCACGCGTCGTTTCATCTATCTCGAAGAAGGCGATGTGGCCGATATCTCTCGCCGCGAAGTGACCATTTATAATCAAGAAGGCACACCGGTGGAACGTGAGGTGCATGAAGCCAGCGCTCAATACGATGCGGCGGACAAAGGCCAATATCGCCACTATATGCAAAAAGAGATTTATGAGCAGCCAACGGCACTCACCAATACCATGGAAGGCCGCTTGGGCAGCGATCATGTGATTGTCGAGGCAATTGGCAATGGGGCCAGTGATATCCTCGCCAAAGCGCAGCACATTCAAATTATCGCTTGTGGCACCTCGTATAATGCGGGCATGGTGGCGCGTTATTGGTTTGAGTCGCTGGCAGGGGTCAGTTGTGATGTGGAGATTGCCTCGGAGTTTCGCTATCGCCAGTTTGTCACTCGCCCAAATAGCGTGCTGATCACCTTGTCACAGTCTGGCGAAACGGCCGATACGCTGGCGGCGCTGCGCTTAGCCAAGGAGCGTGGTTATATGGCTACTATGGCGATTTGTAACGTTGCGGGCTCCTCATTGGTACGAGAGTCGGATCTCGCCTTTATGACCCGAGCAGGGACAGAAATAGGCGTGGCATCGACCAAGGCCTTTACCACCCAGCTGTCTGCTCTGCTGATGCTGGTCACCGCGCTGGGCAAAATGCAAGGGTCGATTGGTCGTGATAAAGAACGTGAGATTGTCGATGCCTTGCATCACCTGCCTTCGAGTATCGAGCAGGCGCTGACCTTTGATAAGGCGATTGAGCAACTTGCCCAAGACTTTGCCGACAAGCATCATGCGCTATTTTTGGGACGTGGTGAATATTACCCGATTGCCGTTGAAGCCGCGCTCAAGCTAAAAGAGATCTCGTACATTCATGCGGAAGCCTATGCGGCGGGTGAGCTTAAACATGGCCCATTGGCGCTGATTGATGCGGATATGCCAGTGATTGTGATTGCCCCCAATAACGAGCTGCTGGAAAAGCTGAAATCAAACATTGAAGAAGTGCGTGCCCGCGGTGGCCAGCTCTATGTGTTTGCCGACCAAGATGCGGGGTTCACACACGAGGAGGGAATGAATATTATCGCGATGCCGCATGCTGATGAGATTATCGCCCCCGTGTTCTACACGGTGCCGATGCAGCAATTGTCTTATCATGTAGCCTTAATCAAGGGCACTGACGTTGACCAGCCCCGAAACCTCGCCAAAGCGGTGACGGTTGAGTAATCCTGCCCAATAATCACCACGCTCTGACCAGGAGCGTGGTTGATCTTTTATCAATTACTGTCCTCTTTCTACAAAAATGCGATCTGCATAGGTTTTGTTGCAAAATGCAAATCATTTTGCACTTAATCTCAGGCATAGCGTCTGGAAAATCAAACAGAATGTCATTCTGTGTTTTAAATAATTGATTTTTATGGTTTTTATAAGTGCCTAATAACTTGGCCTACATTGTGCATACTCAGGGTATAACGACTAACATCGACCAGTTATAGAGAGGAAGCAATGATTGACTCTAAAACCCAAGTAGCAAAACGCATCAAAGAAGCGCGTGAGTGGAAAGGCATCACCCAAGTAAAAATGGCTAAGTTGCTTAATGTGGCCCGCCAAACCTACTTGGATATCGAAAATGGCAAGACAGAGCCGCGTGTTCGTATGCTGTCTAACATTGCTGAGCTGACTGAGCGCCCATTGGTATGGTTTGTCTACGGTGACGAAGATGTCGAAATGCACGATGTTCAGTATAAGCAAGACGTGAATCGCCTGCTTGAGCATTTCTCTCGCTTACCGCACGAAGCCCGTACTGCGATCTTAAACCAAAGCGTGAACATGGCTTCGTTCTTGGTGAACTATTCTAAAGCGGCCCAGCGCGCATAAAAGTACTGCCTGCTCGACTAGATATGCGGGTAAGTGCTTGCTTACTGAGGTAGGCATCAAAAGCGTAGTGTCACACTATCGGTGTGCGCCACCATGATACGCCTGCCGAGCCATGCATAATGCAGGGTTGGTGTTGTGACGGGCTGTGTTTAATACAGCTCGGGTAGCAGAAATGAGGCATGAACCATGGTGATTTCGACCGCGCGCATGGCGCAACGGATCCGTGAAGCACGGGAATTTAGTAAAATAACCCAAGTAGACATGGCGAAGCGTTTGAATGTCGCGCGCCAGACCTATTTGGATATGGAGTCGGGGAAGACGGATCCGAAAATCCTCGCGCTGGTCATGATTGCCGATATTACCGGCCGTCCCTTTAATTGGTTCGTGCATGGCGAAACGGACGAGCGAGACATTGCGTTCTCTCACCGTGATGATTTAGCCGCATTGACGAGCTTGCTGAGTCAGCTCCCGCAAATGGCACGACAGACGGTGATGGATAACGCCCTATCGATCGCCGAATATGTGGTCACATTGGCTCCAGAGCCGCCAGACGAATAAACCAAGCCCGACATTAATGTCGGGCTTTTTGTTATGGGTTAATCGGTGGTTTTTGACAGGAAAAAACGATAAGCCGGGTTCGATGTCTCGTCTTTCCAGCCATACCCGAGCTCACGCAAATGGGCTGTAAAGGCGAGCAAGTCTTTGTCGCCAATTTCAAAGCCGCACAGTACGCGACCGTAGTCAGACCCATGGTTACGATAATTGAACAGGCTAATGTTCCAATGGGTGCCCAAGGTTTGCAAAAAGTGCAGCAATGCTCCCGGGTATTCAGGAAACTCAAAACTGTAAAGCCGTTCACTGAGGTTGGCCAATGGTCGACCACCAATCATATAGCGCACATGCACCTTAGCCATTTCATCATCGGACAAATCTTCGACCGGATAGCCGGCTTGGCGCAAATCGCGCAAGATATTGTCCAACTCTTCTTGCCCGCCGAGTAATCTGACACCGACGAAGATATTGGCGAGATGATCATCGCCATACCGATAATTGAATTCGGTGACGGCGCGATCGCCCAATATCTGACAAAAATTGAAAAAGGCACCGGTTTGCTCTGGGATGGTGACAGCCAGTAAGCCTTCACGTTTCTCACCCAGTTCCGCGCGCTCAGAGACGTAGCGCAGCGAATGGAAATTGGTATTGGCACCAGACAACACGGTCGCAAGCTGTTTATCTTTGAGTTGGTGTTTTTCCACGTATTGCTTCAGGCCGGCTAATGCCAAGGCGCCAGAGGGCTCGGAGATAGCCCGCGTGTCCTCAAAGATGTCTTGCACGGCCGCACAGATAGCGTCACTCGATACGGTGATGCTGTCATCTAAGTACTGCTGACAAAGCCGGAAAGACTCATCGCCTATGCGTTTCACTGCTACACCGTCGGCAAAGGTGCCCACGCGATCAAGGGTCACGGGGAAGCCAGCATCTAACGCCGCACGCAGACAGGCGGAGTCCTCCGCTTCTACCCCGATAACTTTGATGTTGGGCATCAGTTGTTTGATAAGGACGGCCACACCCGCAGCGATGCCCCCGCCTCCAACGGGCAGAAAAATATAATCGAGGTGACCATTTTGTTGCACAAGCTCCAAGCCAATAGTGCCTTGTCCGGCAATCACTTGGGGATGATCAAAAGGTGGCACAAAGGTGTAGCCATGTTCGTCGGCGAGCTGTTGTGCCATGCCTTTGGCTTCATCGAAATTATTGCCGTGCAGTACCACATGGCCGCCAAAGCCGCGTACCGCGTCGACCTTGATGGCTGGCGTTGTACGGGGCATGACGATGGTCGCCTTCACCCCAAGACGGCTACCTGATAAGGCAACGCCTTGTGCATGGTTACCCGCCGATGCCGCAATCACACCGGCTTTTTTTTGCGCCTCGGTGAGCTGTGCCATCATGTTATGCGCGCCGCGTAATTTAAACGAGTGGACGGGTTGGCGATCTTCACGCTTGAGCTGTACCTGATTATTGAAGCGCTCAGATAAGCGCTTCATGGTTTGAAGAGGCGAGGTAATCGCCACTTCATAAACAGGCGCGCGCAAGATATCCCTAAGGTAATCAGCACCGTCCATCGGTTGTGCAGTTGAGGGTTGCGCCTGTTGCATGCTTATTCCTCCAATTTACTACGATCGCGCACCGCACCTTTATCGGCGCTGGTGGCGAGGCTGGCATAGGCTTTTAACGCGTAAGACACCTGACGTTGACGGTCTTTGGGTTTCCAACCGCGAGCGTTCACGTCTGCGCGGCGGGTGGCCAGTGTCGCTTCGTCCACCAGCAGACTGATTTCGCGGGTGGGGATATCAATACGAATACGATCACCGTTTTCCACTAACGCGATGGTGCCGCCGTTCGCTGCCTCGGGAGACACATGACCAATGGATAGCCCAGAGGTTCCGCCAGAGAAGCGCCCATCGGTGAGCAGCGCGCAGGATTTGCCCAATCCCATCGATTTTAGGTAGGTGGTGGGATAGAGCATTTCTTGCATGCCTGGTCCCCCTTTCGGCCCTTCGTAACGGATCACCACCACATCACCGGCTTTGACTTCACCACCGAGGATGGCTTCCACCGCGTGGTCTTGACTTTCAAACACCACAGCGGGCCCCTCGAAGGTCAGAATACTCTCATCGACCCCAGCGGTTTTGACGATACAGCCATTGAGCGCGATGTTGCCTTGTAGCACGGCTAAGCCACCATCTTGGCTAAAGGCATGTTCATGGGCGCGGATACAGCCTGATTGGCGATCATCATCCAGGGTGTCCCAGCGACAGTTTTGCGAGAAGGCTTGGGTGGTACGAATGCCCGCTGGCCCGGCGCGATAGAAGGCTTTAATCGCTTCATCATCGGTTTGTACAATGTCATATTGCGCCAGTTGCTCTTTGAGGCTCACGCCCAGTACGGTTTGTTGCTCGACGTTGAGCAGGTTAGCGCGCTGAAGCTCACCGAGGATCCCCATCACCCCGCCAGCACGGTGCACATCTTCCATGTGATATTGCTGCGTCGATGGCGCCACTTTGCAAAGGTGAGGCACTTGGCGTGACATCCGATCAATATCATCCATATCGAAATGGACGTCGCCTTCTTGCGCAGCCGCCAGTAGGTGCAAGACTGTATTGGTAGAACCACCCATGGCAATATCCAGCGCCATCGCGTTTTCAAACGAGGCGCGGTTGGCGATATTACGCGGCAGGATGCTGTCATCGTCTTGCTCATAATAGCGCTTAGTCAGCGCAACAATCCGTTTACCGGCGTTGATGAATAGCTGCTCACGGTCAGCATGGGTGGCGAGCATCGACCCATTACCTGGCTGACTCAGCCCCAGCGCTTCGGTGAGACAGTTCATCGAGTTGGCGGTAAACATGCCAGAGCACGAACCACAAGTGGGACACGCGGAGCGCTCAATTTGCTCGCTTTGTTCATCGGACACATCTGGGTTGGCACCTTGCATCATGGCATCGACCAGATCGAGTTTTAGGATCTGATCGGACAGCTTGGTTTTGCCGGCCTCCATTGGGCCACCGGAGACAAAAATCACCGGGACATTGAGGCGCATCGAGGCCATCAACATGCCCGGGGTGATTTTGTCACAGTTAGAAATACAGACCATGGCATCGGCACAATGGGCATTGACCATATACTCGACCGAGTCTGCGATAATCTCACGGGAAGGCAGTGAGTACAGCATGCCACCATGACCCATGGCGATACCATCATCGACAGCGATGGTATTGAACTCTTTGGCGATGCCGCCTGCTTTTTCGATTTCCTTGGCGACCAGCTGACCCATGTCTTTGAGATGGACATGGCCTGGCACAAACTGGGTAAATGAGTTGACGACGGCGATAATCGGTTTGCCGAAATCATCATCTTTTACGCCGGTAGCGCGCCACAATGCACGCGCGCCAGCCATGTTGCGACCGTGGGTAGTAGTTTTGGAACGATAGGTTGGCATATTACGACTCCTTTGCCTTATGCGCTCTGGTCTGGGTAAACCGGGTCAAGCCAGCCCCATTTGTCTTCGGTGGTACCATCAAACAAGCCAAAGAAGGCTTGCTGTAGTGAGGCGGTGATCGGGCCACGTTGACCCTCACCGACGGTGATCTGATCGACGCTACGCACAGGCACAATTTCTGCCGCGGTACCCGTCATAAAGACTTCATCGGCCAGGTACAGTGCTTCACGCGCAATCGGCTCTTCGCAAATGGTGAGTCCTTTCTCTTTCGCCAGCGTGATGATGGCGTCACGCGTGAGCCCCGGTAAAATGGCGCTGGTAGCCGGGGGAGTGCTAATCACGCCGTTTTTAATAATAAAGAGGTTTTCACCGGCCCCTTCGGACAGGTAGCCGCGGACATCCAAGGCAATGCCTTCGGCATAGCCATGACGACGGGCTTCACCACCTACCAACAGAGAAGATAAGTAGTTCCCGCCGGCTTTGGCCGCAGTCGGAATGGTATTGGGTGCCGCTCGGTTCCAGCTCGACACCATGGCATCCACCCCTTGGGCGAGCGCTTCTTCCCCTAAGTAGCTCCCCCAGCTAAAGGCGGCGATGATGATATCCATTTGTGTATCAGGTGGCGGGCAGACCCCTAAGCCTACGTTGCCCACAAAGCCAAGCGGGCGAATATATGCGGAACGTAGCTGATTGACGCGCAAGGTTTCACGGCACGCTTCCATGAGTGCATCGACGCTGTAGGGGATGGGAAAACGGTAAATTTTGGCAGAATCTTTTAAGCGCTGCATGTGCTCGCGATGGCGAAACACCACTGGGCCGTTCGGTGTGTCATAGCAGCGGATCCCTTCAAACACTGAGGTGCCGTAGTGCATGGCGTGCGTGAGTACGTGCACGGTGGCATCCTGCCAAGCGATCATTTCACCGTTAGACCAAATGTAATCAGCGGTATTTGTCGACATTCTTTTCTTCCTTTTTGGTTATGCGCGTAGGGATTGTTGCTGGGATGAGGACATCATGACCTCAGCCACATCCCATAGCTTAGTCAGTTGTGGTCGCAAGGTCTCGATCGCTCTTTGGCTTTCGACGGTGACATCAAAAATGACGTGGCCGTTGTCCGCGGGCAAAGACATGTTGAACTGGCAAACCGTAAAACCGCGATGACGGATCACACGCAAAACACGCTCGAGCAGTTCAGGGCTGTGGGTCGCATGAATAGAAAACTGGTGTTGCATCATAAGTCTTGCTCCATCATTTGTTGGTTTGCCGCGCCGGGTGGTACCAGCGGCCATACATTTTCCATTTCATCAATGGCAACATGCAGCAAATAAGGACCTTGATGTGTCATCAAGGTGTTGAGTGCGTCCTCGACCTCATCTTTACGCTGGATACTGTGCCCAGGAATATCAAAGGCGCGCGCCAGGGTGAGAAAATCCGGGTTATCAGACAGGTCGGTTTCACTGTAACGTTGCTCGAAAAACAATTGTTGCCATTGACGCACCATGCCCAAACGCTGGTTATCCAGCAGGATGATCTTTACCCCGATGCCGCGACGCTTGAGCGTACCGAGCTCTTGGACGTTCATCATGAATGAGCCATCTCCGGACACCAGTACCACTTCATCCTCGGGACGAGCTACTTTGGCGCCCATTGCGGCAGGCAAGCCAAATCCCATGGTGCCTAGCCCCGCCGAGGTCAGCAGATTCTCGGGTTGAGAGGGACGAACATGTTGCGCGACCCACATTTGATGTTGGCCCACATCGGTGGCAACGACTGTGCTTGCGGGCATGCTATCGGACAAGCTTTTGAGCAAGGCGGGTGCATAGATGGCCTCGCCAGGGTGGTCGTAGCGCCACGCGTGCGAGGTCTGCCATTCGGTAATTTGTTCCCGCCATGCCGGTGACGTGTCAGGGCAGGCGAGTGCAGGGAGTACTTGATTGAGTGGGGCGCAAACCGGTGCTTGCGCGCGGCGCAGTTTGTTGATTTCGGCCGCATCAATATCAAGGTGCACCACGTTGGCATGAGGGGCGAAGGTATCGAGCTTGCCGGTCACCCGGTCATCGAAACGTGCGCCAACCACAATCAGTAAGTCGGACGCCTGCACCGCGAGGTTCGCCGCTTTGGTGCCATGCATACCGAGCATCCCAAGGTAATGCGGATAGTTTGATTCAACCGTGCCCAAGCCTTTTAGTGTGCTGACCACTGGGAGCTGACTGCGTGCCAAGTAATCGCGTAACGCCTCGGTGGCTTTTCCTAATACCACACCGCCACCGAGGTAAACCATAGGGCGCTCACTGGTACGAATAAGCGCATTGGCCTTTTCGAGTGCTTGGCTATCGACAGGGGCAGTATGTGAAACATGAACCTGAGCCTCAGTGTTTGGGATCAGTGCTTGTTGCACATCTTTAGCGATATCCACCAATACCGGGCCAGGACGGCCTGATTGTGCTATTTCGAATGCCTGCGCTAAAGTCGTCGTAAGCTCGGCCGGATCGGTGACCAGAAAACTGTGTTTGGTGCAGGCGAGAGATAAGCCGAGGACATCAATCTCTTGGAACGCATCCGTCCCTATTAGTGGGCTGGCGACCTGGCCGGTGATCGCGACTACGGGCACCGAGTCCATCATCGCATCGGCAAGCCCGGTGACTAAGTTAGTGGCGCCCGGTCCCGATGTCGCCAGGCAGACGCCAGGACGGCCACTGGCGCGGGCATACCCGATGGCGGCCATCGCTGCCCCTTGTTCGTGGCGACATAAAATATGTTCAACCCCACCATCATAGAGGGCATCATACACAGGCATGATGGCGCCGCCTGGATACCCAAATACGGTTTCAACGCCTTGCTTACGTAAGGCTTCCACAACCCATTGTGCACCTGTCATCCTTGTCCCTCCCCGTATGAACGGGGAGGGCAGGCGGGCGAATGATCTGTCTCTGCGCTCTCCATCATTGTTGCTTCCGTTGTCGCGTGGCGTCGCCACATGAATGAAAAAAGCCCCCGAACCTGTTGGTTGCGGGGGCTTGGTTGCGATGTTGCTGCTGTATTTCGCGTACCTAAACCCCTCGCGGAATAATGACCACGATGAGGCGAATAATTAGGACGATAGCGAAGTTAAGCATTTGTCTGTCTTTTCTTGTCGTTAGCCCATTTTATGGGCTTTTTGTTAATTGTGTTTTTGTTTACGCCTGCTTGTTACAGGTCAGTCACGAACCCGATCTGTCGCCGAGTCTTGTGTTTAATTGTTGTGCATTTGTAGTGGTATCACAGACCTCACTCGCATGACAAGAAAAAAATACTCTTAATCATAAATTGGCTCTGCACTATAAGAGTCGGGTTTCATAGTGGTTAACAAGGGTAACGCGGAGAGAAAATGGCATTAGCGATAGTGCACAGTCGAGCCTGTGTGGGCGTGCAAGCACCGAATGTGACTGTAGAAGTACACATATCTAACGGTTTACCTGGGTTTGCGCTGGTGGGGCTGCCTGAAACCACGGTGAAAGAAGCGCGGGACAGGGTGAGAAGTGCAATTGTGACGTCGAACTTTGAGTTCCCATCACGCCGGATCACCGTTAACCTTGCACCGGCTGACTTACCCAAAGAAGGTGGACGGTTTGATTTGCCGATAGCGCTCGGGATCTTGGTTGCATCTGGGCAGCTGCCGGAAAAGCGGCTCAACGAATTCGAGTTTTTGGGGGAGTTGGCTTTGTCCGGACAGCTACGGCCGGTTAAAGGGGCCTTGCCCGCCGCGCTTGCCTGTCAAAAAGCGCAGCGCGCACTGGTGGTGCCAGATGATAACGCCAGCCAGGTGGCATTGGTGGATAATGAGCGCCATGTGTCAGCGCCTGATCTGATTGCGGTGGCGCAGCACCTCATTGGTCAACAAAATCTCGGTTTGAATGCGACACAGGTAGAAGCCCCCGAACCTCCCTCAACACGGTGTTTGCGTGACATTATTGGCCAACAACAAGGAAAACGCGCGCTAGAGATCGCCGCCAGTGGTTCACATAATCTGCTTTTTGTTGGCCCGCCCGGAACCGGAAAAACCATGCTAGCCTCGCGGTTGTGTGATTTGCTCCCGCCTATGAATGATGAAGAGGCATTAGCGTCAGCCGCGGTCACGTCGTTGACCCAGCAACCTTTGCATGAAGGAAACTGGCGTCGGCGCCCGTTTCGTAGTCCACACCACTCAAGCTCGATGGCGGCATTGGTTGGGGGTGGCACCGTTCCGCGCCCGGGAGAGATCTCTTTGTCTCACCATGGGGTGCTGTTTCTCGATGAGATGCCAGAGTTCGAGCGCCGGGTGCTTGATGCCCTGCGTGAGCCGCTAGAGTCGGGGGAGATTATTATCTCCCGCGCCAATGGCAAAACCCGCTTTCCCGCACGCTTTCAGCTGATAGGCGCATTAAACCCCAGCCCCACAGGCCATCATGAAGGAGAGCTCGCGCGCTCAAACCCACAGCAAACCTTGCGCTATCTAGCCCGTTTGTCTGGGCCATTATTGGACAGGTTTGATATGTCGATTGATATTCCGGCACTGCCAAGAGGGAGCCTCTCCAGTGGTGGTGAGCGCGGTGAGTCAACGGTCGTGGTAAAAGCCCGAGTTGAAGCGGCGCGAGCCAGGATGTTGGCGCGTCAAGGTAAGGTTAATGCGTTGCTGAGCAATCGAGAAATGGAACAACATTGCCAACTGGCTCAAACCGATGCCGCTTTTTTAGAACAAGCCCTGCATCGTTTGGGACTGTCTGTGCGGGCATACCATAGGATCATTAAAGTGGCGAGAACCATTGCCGATTTGGCCGATGTTGACACCATCCAGCGTCCTCACCTTGCTGAGGCGCTGGGGTATCGGGCGATGGATGGCTTATTACGCCACCTCAACGCCCAAGTCAGCTAATTACTTTTGGGTAAGCAAGAAGTTGATCAACTGAAAGTATTCTTCGGGGGTTTCCACGGTTTTCGGTGTGACATGATACTTGCCGTTCACGACCACGGCAGGCACGCCGCGCAGGCCCGCTTTTTCGAACGATTGGTCAAAGCGCTTCGCCATTGAGTTGGCCGCAAAGCTGTTGTAAGCACCATCAAACTCTTGGCCATCAATGCCGTTATCAACGAACAGTTGGCGCACCTCGGCCAATGATTTGGGTGGGTTTTGCGCCACGTGAATGCGATCGAACATCACTGGAATAATGGTGTCTTGTGCATTCAGTACCACGGCGGTTGCGTATGCACGGGTTAGGACACTGCCCATATCCCCGCCCATAAAGGAGACGTGATTTTTCACCACTTTGGCGTTGTCAGGCACCTGCTGTTTGAGCTGTTGAACCAGTGGCTCAAATTGATAGCAGTGAGGACAGTAGAAGGAGAAAAACTCAGTGACTGTGGGCGTATCCGTCGCTGGCGTGTCCAGCACTTGGTAGTCTTCCCCTGCCTTAAAGCGTCCCGGCTTAGCGTCAGCCACTTCCATAGGCGCGGTGGATTCAGACTGCGTTTGGGTAGACTCTGCCGTTTGCGTGGTTTGTGATGACGTTTGTGTCACGCTCTCAGGCTCAGAGCAGGCGGTTAAGCCGAGTATGAGTAGCACAGGAAACAGTTTCTTTAACATGATTGAATGACTCTCCGTTATCGATTGAGCGCTTACGGGTACAGCGTAAGCGGTGGCGCTTCTAAGGTGGCAAGTTGTTCTTTAAATGCAAGTACCTGACCTTCCCAGTATTTTGCATCAGCAAACCAAGGGAATGCACGTGGAAATGCCGGGTCTTGCCAGCGTTTTGCTAGCCACGCCATATAGTGCACCATTCTCAGACCACGCAACGGCTCGATCAGTTGCAATTGATCGGCGGGAAATTCACGAAATTCGCGATAACCTTCTGCCAAGGTATCGAGTTGGGCGAGCTGATCGGCACGACTGCCGTTTAAAAACAGCCACAAGTCTTGAATCGCAGGGCCGTTACGCGTGTCGTCAAAATCCACAAACAGTGGACCGTCGCGCCACAGAATGTTGCTGGGGTGGCAGTCGCCGTGCAAGCGGATCGCCGGCCAATTTGTATGCCAGCGAGCGGCAATGGCGTCAATTAAGCGGTCAAGATCAGAGAAAAAGGTTGCCTGAATGCCTTCTGGGATCAGATTTGCCTCATTTAACACCTGACGAGGTTGATAAAGATGACTGTCGAGATCAAACTTTGCCCGTTGTTGGAAGGGGGTCGCCGCGCCCACTTGGTGTAGGCGGCCGAGGTAACGGCCGACCGCCTCAAGTTGATCCCAATTATCCACTTCAAAACCCCGGCCGCCGACACTGGGAAATAACGCAAAGCGAAACCCCTCGGCGGTAAACAGGCTCGTACCCTCGCGGTAGATTGGGGCTACCACGGGAATATCGGCCTGGGCGAGCTCATGACAGAATGCGTGCTCTTCGAGAATTTGCGCGTTAGACCATCGCCCGGGACGGTAAAACTTCACCACATAGCGCTGGCCATCATCAGCGACAAATTGGGCAACACGGTTTTCATAGCTGTTCAGCGCAAGCAAGCCTGATTGGGGATAGATCCCCACCGACTCAATCGCATTTAACTGAACATCTGGCGTTAGTGTATGAAAGTCAAAGCCATGGTCAGTCATGAGCATTCCGTTTGTGTGGCAAAACGCCATGGTAACAAATAAAAAGGGCGCTGCCTGCGCCCTTTCATTGTGGATTAAAATGACGATTAGAGGTCCGTGATAAACCGACTCTCTGCCGTGACCACTTTTTGCTCCTCACCCGACTCACGTTCCATCACAAAAGTGATATCGGCAATACGCTGTTCCATCTCATAGGTATCAACGGCGAGGCTGATGGGTAATGAGAACACTTCCCCTGCTTGGACATTGACCGTTTGCGGGCCATGCCATTCCACATCGTTCAGCCCATTCACCGACAGTTGGTACGTCTCATCCGATTGGGTTTTATTGAGGATTTTTAAGGTATAAGTGTTTTCCACCAACCCTTGGTTATTGATGCGATAAAGCTGGTTTCGGTCTCGAATCACATCCAGCTCCATGGGCATCACTGACATCGCTAAGTAGATGAACATCGCGGTGACGATGGTCATGACGACCCCGTAGCCAAGGAGCTTAGGTCGCATCACGGCGGTTTTCTTGCCTTCTAGTTTGTGCTCGGTGGTGTAGCTAATCAGTCCACGCTCATAGCCCATCCTATCCATGGTTTCATCGCAAGCATCGATACAGGCACCACAGTTGATACATTCGTATTGCAAGCCGTCACGGATATCGATGCCTGTTGGGCAGACCTGCACACACAAATTACAGTCAATGCAGTCACCGAGTCCCAACTCTTTCGGATCTTTTTTGCGAGGACGAGGGCCGCGTTTTTCGCCGCGCTTAGCATCATATCCGACAATAAAGGTGTCTTTGTCGAACATCGCCGACTGGAAGCGTGCGTAAGGGCACATATGAATACACATAATCGAGCGCATCCAGCCTGCATTGCCATAAGTACAAGCGGCAAAGAAGATCACCCAAAAACCGACCCAGAAGCTGGTATCAAAGGTGACTAAATCGATAGCTAACTCGCGCATTGGCACAAAGTAGCCAACGAAGGTCATCCCGGTAATCAAGGAGATCGCCCACCATGACGCGTGTTTAGCGGTTTTGCGCGCGGCTAGCTCAGGCGTCAGTTTTAACGAGTCTTGCTTGCGGCGCTTGTTGGCGGCGCCTTCGAGTTTTTCTTCAAACCAAATAAATAAGAAGGTCCACACGGTTTGCGGGCATAAATACCCACACCACACGCGGCCAAGAAAGGTGGTGATAAAGAAAAGGCCAAATGCCGCGAGCATCAATAGTGCAGCCAGCAAGGTAAGATCTTGTGGCCAGAGTGTGGTGCCAAAAAAGGTAAATTTCTGATTACCGATGTCGAGTAAGATGGCTTGGCGTCCTTGGTATGGGAGCCATGGAATGGCGAGGAACACCAGCATGAAAAACCAGCCCATATAGCGTCGCATACGCTGGTAATAGCCTTTTACCGCACGCACATAAATACGATTGCTTGGGTTGAAACGGTCGTCAGCCCCTTTGTGAGTTTTGGGGTTGTACTCTTTTGCAGTCACGTCTTTGACGTTGATTTTTTTATCGCTCATGACATTGGCTTTCCTTGGGATACGGGTCCATGGTGCGTTGCCAGGCCCTGATTATCATTGTTGCCTGTGATTGTAGCGCAGCGAACTCCTTGAATACGCTACCAGAGTCATAGTTTGCAACATAGCCACAAACTCAATGAAATCTAGCTATAACAGACGATTAGCCAGACTGCTTTCACGACGATTGCTGAGGCGGGATCCCGCGTGCGCGCAAAATCGCGGCTTTAAAATCGTCTTCACAATCTTTGGCTAGCCCAGGAATGGGGGCATCAGTATCTTCTAGTCGCATCTTAAGCTGATAGATCAAGGTATCGTCTGACAGTGTGGTGATATCCTGACCATGACCGGCTTCATCAGCGATCTGGATGAGCATTTGCATCAGAGAACAGTCAGGGGTTTTTTGCCAAGATTGATTGAGTAGGTCGAGCAGCTCATTGATACGGTGGCATTGCATATGGGCGTCCTCAGTGTGGCACGTAAAAAATGCCATTGTGCCCGACCACACTGAGGTGAAACTTAGCCAGGATCAATTTCCGCTCAGGTGGTGATTAATTAATCGGCATCACGCGATTACGGCCTAGGTTTTTAGCTTGATACAGGTGCTGATCGGCACGGTAAATCAGATCTGCGCCGCTCTCACCTTTATATTCGTCATACTCGGCGACGCCTATCGATACGGTAATGCTGTCTAGAGTGCGGCCACGACGCCGGTCTTTGATCACCATGCGGTCAATCGCCGCCCGCAATGTTTCAGCGGTGCGCTTGGCCGTGCTGAGGCGTTTTTGCGGCACCAGCAAGGCAAATTCTTCGCCCCCGTAGCGAAAGGCTTGTACGCCATCGCGACAGTAGTCGAGGATCCGTTTAGAAACTTGCTTTAAGGCAATGTCACCGAGCACATGGCCGTAGGTATCATTGAGATGTTTGAAGTGGTCGAGATCGATCAGTACCAAGCAGAACGGCCAGGTTTGTGGGCTATCAATGTAGGCGGCGAGTTCGCGCTCGAAGGCGGCCCGGTTAAGCAAACCGGTTAGGCCATCATGAGTGGCTTGTTCGGTCATCTCAGCCAAATTTTGCTTTAATTGCGCAATCTCTTGCTGCGCGTCATTAAGCTGGTGTTTAAAGTAGCGGGTCGACTGAGTAAGCGCTTGCGAATCTTTGACCACGTTGCGAACCACGGCAATGGTCTCATCAATGGATAACCCTTCATTTTCGACCCGTGACAGCTGTTCAAAGGTGTTATCGAGAACCGAATGGAAAGCGTCAGTATCTTGGATAGTATCTGACATTGAGTGGCTCATCTCGGTCATCATCGATTCTAAGCTTTGCTTTAACGCATTGATGTCTCGGCTATGCTTATCGGCCATGTGTTTTTGGTAAAGCATGTCGCTTTGCAGCGGACTACAGGTACCGTGCTCATCGACGGTGGCATCGACATCCGCATTGAGTTTGGCGTCGGTATTGGCGACATAGGTGTACCACAGGGCATAGTTGGTGGGCGTGGTGGGCACCTTGTATTTCATCATCAAAGGCACAGCTTTTTTGAGGAAGCTGGTAGATTGCTGAAACTTATCGTCCGACATGGCGTTCCTTTGTGTGTCATCGATACCGAGAGAACTTTTATTAGTGTATACCCAAAGTGATTGGAACGGCAGTAGACAGCGAAAAAGCGTGAGCCTGCAGGCAACAACGCCTGCAGGCGAGGATCATAGGAAGAAGGGACTGGGCTGGAACAGGCGTTCAACGTCAGGAATATATTTTTTGTTCACCAAGAACAAGACCACATGGTCATCTTGCTGGATCACGGTTTTATCGTGCGCAATTAACACTTCATCGCCGCGCACCACGGCACCGATGGTGGTACCGGGGGGCAGTTTTATCTCGCCGATGGCGCGCCCGACCACTTTGGATGTCGACGCATCCCCATGGGCGATGGCTTCAATCGCCTCAGCGGCGCCGCGTCGTAGTGACGAGACATTAACAATGTCTGCGCGGCGCACATGGGTGAGTAGCGCAGATATCGTCGCCTGTTGAGGGGAAATGGCAATATCAATCACCCCGCCTTGCACTAAGTCCACATAAGCGCCGCGCTGGATAAGCACCATGACTTTTTTCGCGCCAAGGCGTTTCGCCAACATGGCCGACATAATATTGGCTTCGTCTTCGTTGGTGACCGCGATAAACACATCAATCTGATCAATGTGCTCTTCACTGAGCAGTTCTTGATCAGAGGCATCGCCACAAAACACCGTGGTTTCTTCAAGTAACTCAGAAAGGTGCTCCGCACGGGAGGGGTTACGCTCAATCAACTTCACGCTGTATTGACGCTCCAACGCCATCGCGAGGCCGGCACCAATGTTGCCACCACCAACAATCATGATGCGTTTGTAGGGTTTTTCAAGGCGCTGCAATTCACTCATCACCGAGCGAATATGGTTACTCGCGGCGACGAAAAAGACTTCATCATCGGCTTCGATGATGGTGGTACCTTGTGGACGAATGGGCCGGTCACGACGGAAAATAGCGGCGACACGGGTATCGACATGCGGCATATGCTCACGCAAGGCGGACAAGGCTTTACCGACCAAAGGACCGCCGTAATACGCCTTAACCGCAACCAGACCGACCTTTTTATCGGCAAAGCTGACCACCTGTAAGGCGCCTGGGTATTCAATTAGACGACGAATATAACGAGTGACCAGCTCTTCAGGGGCGATAAGATGGTCAACCGGACACGCGTCGCTGTTAAACAGTTGCTCTTTCACCGCCAAGTATTCAGGGCTGCGGATCCGAGCGACGCGGTTTGGTGTATTAAAACGTGTATACGCGACCTGACAGGCGATCATATTGGTTTCGTCTGAGTTGGTTACCGCGACCAGCATATCTGCATCTTGAGCGCCGGCTTCTTGCAGCGTGGTTGGGTGACTGGCAAACCCCTGTACCACGCGTAAGTCATACTTATCTTGTAGCTCACGCAGTCGTTCGGGGGCGCGGTCAACAATGGTGATATCATTGTTTTCCCCTACCAGGTTTTCTGCCAGGGTGCCGCCGACTTGTCCTGCACCCAAGATGATGATTTTCATGCTACTTTCACTCCCTGCCTAGTCGCACAAAGGCTTCTCTAGGCGTGCATAATAGAAACCGTCCATGTCGTCTTCGCCTGGCAAAATCTGGCGACCAGGCTGCGCTTGCGAGCCGGTGCGCAGTATCGCGGAAGGTTCACGGGCTAAAAAGGCACGGATTTGCTCGCGGTTCTCATCCGGTAACACTGAGCAGGTGGCGTAAACCAGCGTACCGCCTGGCGCCAATTGCTGCCACATTGTGTCTAAAATCTCTGCCTGTAACGTGACCAGAGCGTGAATGTCACTATCACGGCGTAGCCACTTAATGTCGGGATGACGCCGGATCACGCCTGTGGCTGAACAAGGGGCATCCAGTAATATACGATCAAATGCAGGCCCTTGATGCCAATCGCTCGGGTCACGGGCATCCGCGTGTTTCACATCAGCATTCAGCCCTAACCGTGACAGGTTCTCTTTGATCCGGGATAAGCGGTTTTCATCGGCATCAATGGCCGTCACGATGGCATCAGGCTGGTGCTCAAGGATATGACACGTTTTCCCTCCTGGCGCGGCACAGCAGTCGAGAATGTGTTCTGCAGACGCGGGTTCGAGGTAATCGACAGCCAGCTGCGCGGCGGCATCTTGTACCGACACCCAGCCCTGGTCAAAACCGGGGAGGCGAGACACATCACACGGCGCGTCGAGTTTCAGAGCGTCCATGGCATCTGGATGGGCACTGGCACCAATACCGGCCTGTTGCAGCTGCGCTTGATAACTGTCTCGAGAATGGTGCTGGCGGTTGACGCGCAGCCACATTGGCGCTTTTTGATGATTTGCCGCCACAATGTCTTGCCAATTTGATGGATAGGCGGTCTGAAGGCGTTTGAGCAACCAGCCGGGATGGCAGTAATGACCAGCATCATGCGCTTGGCTGGCTTGGTCTAGCGCATCTTGATCGCGTTGATAATTGCGCAAAATGGCGTTAATCAATCCACGTAATTGTGGGCGCTTCAATGGCTTGGTGGCATTCACGGTTTCAGCCACGGCGGCATGGGCCGGGATGCGCATATAGCCTAATTGATACAACCCGACCAGAATGAGGTGATGAAAGACTCGTTGTTTGCCTTTCAGTGGCTTATCCATCAGGGCTTGCACGATATGCTCTAATCGCGGTAACCAGCGCAAGGTGCCATAGCAAATCTCTTGCAACAAAGCAGCATCACGCGGGGCGACCTTCTGTTGAGCGAGGGGGAGCTGCTGGGACAATGACTGGCCCTGATCAACCACTTGATACAGAACGCGGGCGGCCGCGGCTCTTACATTCATATGTTTACCTATTCAAAGGCCAAATTGGCATCAGACGATAGTGTGGGTCAGATTAAAAAAGGCCAGCGTACTGGCCTTCTTCTCACGTATCGGTGGCACGCTATAGTTGGGTGCCTGTTTCAAACCATTCACGGCGTGCATTCAGTAGCTCATGCGCTTGCATGGCTTTTTTGCCCGGGGGTTGTAGTTGGGTCAGCTGGATCACGCCTTTTCCGGTCGCGACCTGAATGCCATGTTTGTCAGTGTTGATCACTGTGCCTGGCGCCGCGTCCACGTCGATATCTAGTGCGTTAGCGCCCCACACCTTGATGTTTTGCTCACCTAAGGTGAAGTAGCTGACCGGGCGCGGGTTAAATGCCCGTACACAACGTTCGATAAACGCGGCGTCTTGATGCCAATCGATCTGCGCTTCTTGCTTACTGAGCTTTTCGGCATAGTTGGCTTTGGCATCGTTTTGTGGCTCCGCAAGAATAATGCCGTTAGCCATGTCATTAAGACAATCAATCAATGCCTGCGGACCCAGCTCCGCAAGGCGCAAATATAGGCTACCACTGGTTTCTTTCTCATCAATGGGCAAGGTCGCAATTTTAAGCATATCGCCCGTGTCGAGCCCTTCATCCATCTGCATGATGGTGACCCCCGTCTCATTGTCACCAGCCCATACTGCTCGTTCGATAGGAGCGGCGCCACGCCAACGTGGCAGAATGGAGCCATGCACATTAATACACCCTAGCTTGGGGGTGTCCAATACGGGCTTGGGCAGAATCAGCCCGTAAGCGACCACGACCATCACGTCGGCGTTCAAGGCAGCCAGATCCGCTTGTGCTTGTTCATCACGCAACGTGCGAGGCTGATACACGGGTAAGTCATGCTCAAGCGCAAGCTGTTTAACGGGGCTTGCCGTGAGCTTCTTGCCTCGGCCAGCGGGTTTATCTTCACGGCTATAAACCGCAATCACCTCATGCTCACTATCGAGCAGGGCTTGTAAATGGCGCGCGGCAAAATCCGGCGTGCCCGCAAATACTATACGCAGCGGTGTGCTCAAAGTGACCTCAGCTTGCTTTTTGGTTAGCGCGTTTGATTTTTTCCATCTTTTGCTTGATGCGCTGACGTTTCAGCGGCGATAGGTAGTCCACAAACAGCTTACCTTCTAAATGGTCAAGCTCATGCTGAATACAAATCGCTAGCAGGTCGTCGGCATCAAACTGGATAGCGTTGCCGTCGCGATCCAGCGCTTTTACGGTCACTTCTGCCGCACGGGGAACCAATGCGCGTGCACTGGGCACAGATAAGCATCCTTCTTCAATGCCATCTTCACCGCGCTTTTCGATGATTTCTGGATTGATAAGCACCATGGGCTGATCGCGGGTTTCGGAGACATCAATCACCACCATGCGTTGGTGAAAATCAACCTGAGTGGCCGCGAGACCAATACCATCTTGGGCGTACATGGTTTCAATCATGTCATCAGCCATTTTCTGGATCTCAGGTGTGACAGCGTCCACCGGCTTGGCCACGGTGCGAAGGCGCTCATCTGGGAATGTTAATACGTTCAGTAAAGCCATAACGTCTCATAAAAATTGAACTGTGCCGAAAGCGGCACGGGGTAATTGGGTTAATTCTAGACATTTTGCCAGCCAATTGACAGCATCAGCATCATTCGTCGGGTGAGGAAGACATTGATGACAAGAAAGCTATTCAATCTCGCCGCCGCTGGGCTATTGGCTATCGCGCTACCAGTGCTGGCAGCCGGCCCTGCCGAGAGTCAGCGATACGTGGTTGAGCGGGGGGATACCCTGTGGGATATCGCCGCCACCTTTTTCGATAATCCTTGGCAATGGCGTGACGTATGGTACGCAAATCCGGCTATAAAGGATCCCAATCTTATTTATCCTGGCGATGTGCTCACCCTCACATGGCAAGCGGGGAAACCGGCCGTCAGCTACAAGCCTAGGCGCGCGATTGCAGCAAAGGGAGATGCACCCAAGACGTCAGCGCTTAGCAGTGTCGATCCTATGCTGCTGCCCTATTTACAACAGGATATGCTGGTCGAAAAGGCGCGTTTGGTGGCGCTGCCTCGTGTTCTTGGCTCTACAGATGGGCGTCAATATCTGTCAGTGCACGATACCCTGTATGTGGATGCGTCGTTGGGTGCCAAAAATTGGCAGGTTTTTCGGGTTGAGAAAACCTTTTTACGCCCTGCGACGTCAGAGGCTAGCGCCGAACCGATCGCTATGGTGAGCTTAAAACATGTGGCTGACGGACGTATCCGTGCGCGAAGTGAAGGGCGCAGTGTGATGACACTGACACGCGTGGTGCAGGAAGTACGGCCCAATGATGTCTTGTTACCTTTGCCCGAGAACACGCATGCGCGCTTTTGGCCCCAAGCGGCTCAAACCGACGCGAGGTTATTAGGGCATCTTTATGGCAGTGAGTATGTCGCGAATGGTCAGCTGGTGGTGCTCGATAAAGGTGCCAATGATGGCGTGACGACCGGACAAATGTTTACTGTCACTGAAGCTGGTGCCAACGTATTAAATGGCCCTGGTGAGTATCGCTATCAAAACGCGAACGAAAGCACGACACAATCCATCACACCCATGCCTGATGTGACGGTGGGACAAACCATGGTCGTTCGGGCTTACCCTTGGGTTAGCTTGGCGGTGATCACCCAAGCGCGTCAGCCGATCAAAGCCGGCATGCATGCGGTACCGCCATCTTCTCAACCGGCCTATGCACGATAAATCGCTGCGAGGATGGTTGACGCTGACTCAAGTGCCGCGGTTGCGCGTCCCGCAGCGGCGCGCGCTGTTAGCTAAAATGCCCATCGACGCATTGTGTGACCAAACCCATCATGAGCTTGCCGCGGTTGGCTTAACCGCTGAGCAATGTCAGGCCATCATGCACCCCAATCATGCCATGATTGAGCGTAGCCTTGAGTGGGCGAGGCAAGAGAATTGCCACCTGATTGGCTTTGACCATCCAGCTTATCCTGCACTACTCCGAGAAATCGCACGGCCGCCTTTGGTCTTGTATGTGCAAGGCGATCTGACTTGCTTGGCGATGCCTCAATTGGCGATGGTGGGCAGTCGACACGCGACACCGCAAGGGCTAGAAACGGCGTTTCAATTTGCTAAACAACTGGTTGAGCATGGCGTTGCGATCACCAGTGGGCTTGCGCTAGGTATCGATGGCCGGGCACACAAAGGCGCACTCGAAGGCGGCGGAAAAACCTTGGCGGTGCTGGGAAGCGGACTGGCCAATGTGTATCCCGCGCGGCATCGCGCATTGGCCGAGCGGATTGAAGCGCAGGGGGCGCTTGTTTCCGAGTTTTGGCCGGACGCCCCGCCAAGAGCCGAACACTTTCCGCGCCGCAACCGGTTGATCAGTGGGTTGTCGGCAGGCGTATTAGTGGTAGAGGCCGCACCGCAAAGTGGGTCACTGATCACGGCACGTTATGCGCTAGAGCAAAACCGGAGTGTGTTTGCGATTCCCGGTCCCATAGACCAAGTCCAATCGCGAGGTTGCCACCAATTGATAAAACAAGGCGCCGTGTTAGTCGATTGCGTTGATGATATTATAAGTGATGTGGATAGCTTGGTTCAGTTTGCTGTGAGTCAGCAAAACGAATTATTTAGTGATGCACCCAAGTTAGATACGCACGAAGGATTGCCATTTTCTGCGCTGTTGGCTAACGTAGGGACTAACGCGACGTGTGTCGACGTACTGGCTGAGCGCTGCAACCAACCGGTTCACGAAATCATGATGCAGTTGTTAGACTTAGAACTCCAGGGGCTTGTAGCAGCAGTACCCGGTGGCTATGTCAGAACGAGGAGGGGCTAGCCATGATGGACATTCTTATGTACCTGTTCGAAACCTACATCCACAGCGATGTGGAAGTGATGATCGATCAGGACGAGTTAGCAGATGAATTGTCCCGCGCGGGTTTTCATCAAGACGATATATATAAAGCCCTGAACTGGCTTGAAAAGCTGGCACAGTTGCAAAATGCGGATAAACAGCCTTACCTATCAGGCAGTGCCCAAAGCTCGATTCGAATCTATACCGAGCAAGAAACACGCTTTATCGACCAAGAAAGCCGAGGCTTTCTCTTATTCTTAGAGCAGGCTGGGGTGCTTTCACCGGAAACGCGTGAAATGGTCATCGATCGGGTGATGGAACTTGAGACCCAAGAATTTGGTCTTGATGATCTAAAATGGGTCATTTTGATGGTGCTGTTTAACGTGCCCGGTAACGAGCGTGCGTATACACAGATGGAAGAAATGCTGTACGACGCACAAGAGGGATACGTGCACTAACGCTTATCAATGACAGTAAAAGGTGTGAATGAGTAAAGATAACACCCCGAACACCCACGAGCGCTGCCCGGAATGTGGCAGCGCTCTTGCGTTTAAATCGGGCAAACGAGGCCCGTTTCTGGCCTGTACGGCCTACCCAGAGTGCCACTATACCAAAGCGTTACATCATGGTGATGGCCATGTAGTAAAAGCGCTTGGCGTGGCTTGTCCGGCGTGTCATCAGGGAGAATTGGTGTTACGCCAAGGTCGATTCGGTATGTTTATTGGCTGCGATCAGTTCCCGCAATGTACGCATATCGAAAAACCGGATGAACCCGATCATACTACCCTCACCTGTCCATCCTGCCACAAAGGTGAGCTGGTGGAGCGCACCTCGCGTTACGGCAAGCGCTTTTTTGCCTGTGACCAATACCCTAAGTGTCATTTTGCGGTAAATGCACAACCGATAGCCGGCACCTGCGAGCAATGTGGCTTTGCGCTGCTGGTGGAGCGTAAGAAAGGTGGCAAGACAGTACACCAATGTGCCGATAAGTCCTGCAGCGCGATTCAAGGTGAATCGGCTGCAGAATCGGAGAGCGAAGGCTAATCGGTTTGCGCGGCGAGAGCCAATGCAGCCGATTTCAAACCGTGAAAAGCATCGTCGGGGAGATAGCTGGCGAGACTGGCTAACTTGGTGGCAAGCGCCGCGTTCGATGTGGCCGTGACATTAATATGGCCCACTTTGCGCCCCGGACGAGGCGTTTTGTTGTACCAATGTACATGGGCATCACGATAGGTCGCAAGCGGGACACTGCCTTGGCCTAAGATATTGATCATCGCCGTCGGCTGGATTAACTCGGTCGGGCCGAGGGGTAAGCCGCTGACGGCGCGCAGGTGGTTTTCAAATTGGCAACACGCGCTACCTTGCTGTGTCCAGTGACCGGAGTTGTGCACCCGAGGCGCGATCTCGTTCACCAGCAAGCTGCCGTCTACATCAAAGAATTCCACCGCGAGTACCCCCACATAGTTCAGCGCGCTGGCAACCTTTTCCAACATGTCCGCGGCTTGTGTTTGCAAAGCATGCTCATCTGGGCGCACCACAGACAAGGTGAGTATCCCATCATGATGGTGGTTTTGGGTCAGGCTATAGCTGGCAAATTCACCATTCGCGCCACGCACACCAATCAGTGACACTTCCCGGTCAAAAGGGATCATGGCTTCGGCAATGATGGCTTGGCCATCGCGTTGCTCTGGCGCGGTGAGAAAGGCGTCGAGCTCTGCCCACAATGCGTGAAGATCATCGCCGTCACGATAGCGCCACTGTCCTTTGCCGTCATAACCATCCAAGGTGCTTTTGAGTACTAAGGGCGCGCCCAGTGCGTCGACCGCCTTTTCTAAATCAGCCTGTGTATACACCATACGGTATGGTGCATTGGCGACACCTGCTTGCATCAGCAGCGCTTTTTCAATTTGGCGGTCGCCACCGGTTAGAATCGCCTGAGCACTGGGGCGTAACTTCCCGCTTTGCTCGCAGTGATGCAAGATATCAGCGGGGATATGCTCAAATTCCGCGGTGATAATATCCGCGCCGGCGATGGCCGTATTGAGGCCGTGCCCCAGTGGTTGCAGCGTCAGTGGGTGAACAATGTCGCCACTACGCACATCATAGGCGCTGACGATAAGATTGAGCGGCGCGCCGGCCAAGGCCATCATCCGGGCCAGTTGTCCCGCGCCTAACACCAGAATATTCATGGCCTTACCCTTGTGGGTTGGGTTGAGCGAGAACGGCCTCAGTTTGCGCTTGGCGAAACGCATCCACTTTTGCCATCAAATCAGGGTCGGCCGTTGCGAGAATTTGTGCCGCAAGGAGGCCTGCATTCGCGGCGCCTGCGTCTCCAATGGCGAGTGTGCCCACTGCCACGCCCTTGGGCATTTGAGCAATAGAAAGCAATGAGTCCATGCCCTTTAACGCTTTTGACTGGACCGGCACGCCGAGCACCGGCAGGCTGGTGTGTGCGGCGGTCATCCCAGGCAAATGGGCGGCCCCCCCGGCGCCGGCAATAATCACTTTAATCCCGCGCTCGGCCGCTTGTTGGGCGTAGTCGGCAAGTAACTGTGGTGTGCGATGGGCGGAGACAATACGGGTTTCGTAAGGGATGGCAAAGTGATCCAACATAGCCGCTGTATGTGTCATGGTAGGCCAATCGGATTGTGAGCCCATGATGATACCGACAGTCATAATACGTCCTTCTTGATGACAAGCGTGAATAAGATAAGCTGAGCGTGGCGCGAATTATACCCAGATTTCACCGCAAGGAAAACGTTTGCGTCGGCGGTGGGGGATGAAATTCCGTCAAGATCCCACTGCGTGGATCAGGTAAAGTACGTTTATAGTCTCAGTAACAAAGGATGTGAGCGTGGCACACGGTCAGTCGACAATTGATAAGCAAGCCGTGAAGGCTTTTTTCCTCCAGCTTCAAGATGATATTTGCCAACAGCTTGCGCAAGAAGATGGTCAAGCGCATTTTATTGAAGATGCGTGGGAGCGTGAGAAAGGGGGTGGTGGTCGCAGTCGCGTCCTGCGTCAGGGCCAAGTATTTGAGCAAGCGGGAGTGAACTTCTCGCACGTATTTGGCGATCAAATGCCTGCCTCGGCGACCGCGCACCGTCCAGAGCTTGCCGGGCGCTGCTTTGAGGCCATGGGGGTGTCGTTGGTAATCCACCCTCACAACCCGTACGTGCCGACCTCGCATGCGAACGTGCGGTTTTTCATTGCTGAAAAGGAAGGCGCCGATCCTGTGTGGTGGTTTGGCGGTGGCTTTGACCTTACGCCTTTCTATCCGTTCGAGGAAGATTGCCAGCATTGGCATCAGACCGCCAAAGTCTTGTGCGCGCCCTTCGGTGATAGCGTGTACGCTGATCACAAGGCGTGGTGCGATCGCTATTTTTATCTGCCCCATCGCGATGAAACCCGTGGCGTCGGCGGACTTTTCTTTGATGATTTGAACCAGTGGCCATTCGAGCAGTGCTTTGCCTACACCCAAGCGGTTGGAAAAGGCTTTATCGATGCTTACCTGCCGATTGTACAGCGCCGCAAAGCCACTCCCTATGGTGAGCGTGAGCGAGATTTCCAGCTTTACCGCCGCGGACGCTATGTCGAATTTAACTTGGTGTATGACAGAGGCACGCTATTTGGCTTACAAAGTGGTGGGCGTACCGAATCTATCCTGATGTCGATGCCGCCGATGGCACGTTGGGAATATAATTGGTCACCCGATGAAGACGCGCCGGAAGCGAGACTCTATCGCGACTACCTTAAACCGAGGGAGTGGTAACAGATGACCGATCGTTATTGTGTGGTCGGCCACCCGATTGGCCATAGCAAGTCGCCGCAGATCCACGCCGCATTTGCGACGCAAACCCAACAAGACATCGACTATCAAGCCATTGAGGCACCGCTCGAAGGCTTTGTGACCAGTATGCAGGCGTTTTTTGCGCAAGGAGGGCGCGGCGCCAATGTGACCGTGCCTTTTAAACAGCAAGCGTATGATTGGGTTGATACACTGACAGAGCGTGCCTGCCGCGCCGGTGCCGTGAATACGCTGGTTAAGCAAAGCGATGGTTCCCTACTGGGTGATAATACTGATGGGGCAGGTTTGGTGACTGACTTACACTACCATCATGTGGCACTGCGCGATAAGCGCATTATGGTTGTGGGAGCAGGCGGTGCAGCAAGGGGTGTGTTGCTTCCTTTACTGGAGCAAGAGCCAGCATTGCTGATGATAGTGAATCGCACCGAGCAAAAAGCCCAGCAATTAGCCGCTGCATTTGGTGAGGCCGGACCGATCGCCAGTCATGCCGTGGATAGCCCCATGGCGGCGCCGGTCGATGTGATCATTAACGCGACCTCGGCGAGTTTACATCAAAGCTATCCTCCTCTCCCTCATGGCGCGATTGGTCCAGCGACCACTGTCTATGACATGGTGTATCAAGCTGGCTGCACAACCAGCAACCAGTGGGCGCAACGCCAAGGAGCAGGGCGGTGTTTAGACGGCTTGGGCATGCTGGTGGAACAAGCGGCGGAAAGCTTTGCTATATGGCGCGGCTGTCGGCCACAAACCGAACGTGTGCGTGAGCAGTTAAGAGAGGCACTCAATCAATGAATCAATCCCTTATTCTGGCTGCGGACCAAGCGCAGGTCGACACGGCAAAGGCCCGTGTTTGTTTTTACGGCCAACTTAATGGTGCATTGTTACCATGCGCTGTCCGATTTACCACCTTATCCGCGCTCGCCGGCTGTGCGGTGGACACGGATAATGCGCAGGCGATTGTCGAACAGGTTTGGTTTGATATTGAAGAGCACATGGAAGCGGCCATCGAATCAGAAGCGTTTGAAGCCGATGGCAGCTTGCTGATTTAGCACTCGCAGCGGTAGATGTCTTTGGTGTCGACATAGTTTTGCGCTGAGCGTGCAAAATAAGCACGCTCTTTGTCGGTAAGGGGGCGAACTTGTTTGACCGGTGAGCCGACATACAGATAGCCACTCTCTAAGCGTTTTCCGGGCGGGACTAAACTGCCAGCGCCAATCAGCACTTCATCTTCTATCACAGCGTCATCGAGAATAATCGTCCCCATTCCCACTAGGACTCGGTTGCCAATCCGACAGCCGTGTAACATGACTTTGTGGCCGATTGTCACTTCTTCGCCAATGATCAGCGGGTAACCTTGTGGGTTTTCGGCATTTTTGTGAGTAACATGAAGGACTGAGCCATCTTGAACATTGGTCCGAGCGCCAATCTGGATATGGTTCACGTCACCACGCGCTGCAACCAGCGGCCAAATACTCACATCATCGCCTAGCGTAATATCGCCAGCCAGTACACTGGATTCATCAATATAGACGCGTTCGCCAAGCTGAGGCGTCATGCCTTTATAAGCGCGCAGCTGTTTTGCCATCACAAATCCCTCTTTTCTCTATTAACAGTGCTAAATAGCGGCGAGTTTGATACCAGTTTTACACCCTAGCGAGTAAAAAAACAGCGAGTGACAGTTTTTTTCTAAAAAACACCTAAAAAGGACTTGCCAACCTGATCAGCTTCTCTATAATGCGCCTCCATCGACACGGCACGCAGGGCAAGCGTTCAGCGGCCATGTCGGGGCAAAAAATCAAATAAAAATAAACGCTTGACGTGAGTTTTTAAAAGATTAAGATGGCCGGCCTACTTAACGCCAAGCGTTAGGGGAGTCAAAAAGAGGTTTTATTTCACCCGGCGGGTTGAAAATAAAAGATAAAGTTTCTTCTTGACTTTAACGGCAAGGCGCGTAAGATACGCAGCCCTGACCAAGCGAAGCGCAGCTTCGCAACGTCAACGCTCTTTAACAATTTGACCTATGCAATCTGTGTGGGCACTCGTTGAGAA
>NZ_MUEY01000019.1:0-70177 GCF_001995695.1 Salinivibrio sp. ML290
ATCCCTAGAGCTTCGAGCTCTCTAAAGGGTTGTTCTAGACTAGAACGTTGATAGGCAGGGTGTGTAAGCGCTGTGAGGCGTTGAGCTAACCTGTACTAATTGCCCGTGAGGCTTAACCATACAACACCCAAGAGGTTTTGGGTTGGACTCGAATAAAGCCAGTTGATTGTGGCGAGAACGAACAGCTTTCTAGATTACCGAATTTGCTTGGCGACCATAGCGCTTTGGACCCACCTGACTCCATGCCGAACTCAGTAGTGAAACGAAGCAGCGCCGATGGTAGTGTGGGGTCTCCCCATGTGAGAGTAGGACATCGCCAGGCTTTGATTATAAATTGCGCCTATTGCTTGCGATTTTTGATAGATGCGATGCTCATGTATTGGCATACACTGTGCGTCTCGCTTCAAAACTCACTGCGCATAGCTCGCAATTTAAGCATCAAAGCAAATAGATGTAAGACTTTGATGAGAAAACACCAAGCCCTGACCTCACGGTCGGGGCTTTTTTGTATCTTGAGGGTGTATTAGCCCTGTGCGCTTTGCTTTAAACTGCCTGCCGAGTAGATGTCTTTTCCTTTTCCATCTATCCAATAAAAAGCCCCGTCTTGTCGACGGGGCTTTGTTTTTTCTAAGCTGTGTAATAGCTTGATTATTGAATTTTACTGACTCGACTTACTCGATCACCTGAAATGGTACGCAGCTGCACTGGTGCAGTGACGTGAGGAGCGTTCGCCGCATCATAGGTCTGCCAGCTTGCACCATTATCGGTTGAGTACTCAATGGTGAGTCCAGGGAATGGCGAGTTCGCTTTCAATATACCACTTTCTATCACTCCACCCGGAACGGGTAAGCGGAAGCCCACACCCTGTTGCTCTAGTTGTGGGAACCAGTAGTTCGCTAACTGATTAGCAAAGAGGTTGTAATCAATGTTGCGCTTGGTTTGATTCGCCTCTTGTCCGGTTTGAGTGCTTGCTTCCCATTCGGCACGGTGCCAAGCTCGCTCAGCCATGGCGAAGAGGCGAGGGAAGGTCATGGATTCAAATTGGCCATCGGAGCGAATAGTTTCGCTCCAAATAGATGCCTGTAAACCAAGCACATTGTCTGGACGCGTCAGTGTTTTCACGGTGGCAGCGTCTAGTACTTCCTGTTTGGTGATAGGTGCACCGTTGCGCTTTGCATCTGCGTTAGCGTAGAGATCATCGGGCATAAAGCTAAACGTCTTACGGGTATCGGTAAAACGGGGTGCCCAATAATAGCCACGCTCACTTGGGTCTGGTTCATAGGGGTGGTCAAAATAGAGATGTGTGGCTTGGTTATAGATAACGCCATAGCCATTGTTGGCGAGATTATAGGCGCGATCGGCAACGCCCCACTCCCAGATATTTTGCCACGCGTTGCCATAGACGTGCTCATTGGCAAGTTGTGCGCGTGGATAGACTTTATTGTTGTGCATGAGGCCATCTTCCCAACCACCGAGATCGAGCTGATGACGTTGGGTAATGTGCGAAATACGCTCAACAAAGTACTGACTCAGATCGTCAACACTGTTCACACCTGCATCGTTATCTGCAATAAAGGACTGACAGACGGGCGACTCTTTCCAGGCACCGGCAATTTCATCACCGCCAAAGTGAAATGTATCGAGCGGCTGTATGTCTCGATGCGCGTCGACGAGCGCGGCAACCACCGTATCGACGAAGCGATAACTGGATTCCATACAGACATTTATCGCGTTGTCGGTAAACATCTGCACAGAGAGGTATTGTGTGTCGTCTTCAAAGTCCGTGAGCAAATATTCTTTCGCTTTGGCTTCATCACCTTGTGCCATGTACTTGTGGTAACGCGCTTCCATCGCTTTGATGGCCGCGTGCGCGTGACCTGGCATATCTACTTCTGGAATGACGGTGATATTGAGCGCCTCTGCTTTACGCAAGATCGCTTGATAATCTTCCGTGGTGTAATACCCATTGGATGCTTCTGTGCCGTCAGGCCCTGCACCTAAGAAGGGCAACACGCAGCGGGTTTCCGACAAATCATGACAGCGTTTGCTACCGACGTCCGCCAGTTCTGGCAGCGCTGGGATCTCAATACGCCATGCTTCATCATCACTGAGGCGTAGATGCAGTTTGTTGAGTTTCAAAGCGGCCATCTGATCGAGTAACTTAAAGATGGCTTCTTTGCTGCGGAAGTTTCGCGCCGCATCGACAGACAGGCCTCGGTAAGCAAAGCGTGGTGCGTCAGTTAGCGTCACCGCCTTGAGTGCGTCGCCGGTTTTGAGTTGCAGCAGGCTTTGCGCAGCATATAGGGCTCCCGCTTGATCAGGGGCATCGATGTCAATACGCTGCTGCTCAGGTTGTACATCTAAGCGATACGCTTCATGCCACTGGTCGCTTCCATTCAGGCTGACTTTTCCCCAGCCCACATGAATAACTTTTTGGTTGGTAGGTGCCCAGTCGGTGGCTGAAATGCCAAGTTGATCGGCAAGCCATTGTGCTTGCGCTTGATAGCCATTGTCGTAGACCACGGTCCACTCGCTATCGAGGATGACATGGCCATTTTTCTCAATGCGACTGGCAGGGGTGGGTAGCACGTGCCCTTGGGTATTGACCAACGACAGATCAGCATTGCGCGCATAGCGCTGTTCGGCCGTGAACGGGTCATAATGGTCGGTGAGTGCACCGCCGTAGCGCTTCCACTGTGCGGGCGTGTCAAAGTCACCGACAAAGGCGAGCTCATCATCCGGCTTGGTGGGCACTTGGCCATTTTTGTGGTTACTGGTACTGGTAATCAATGCGGTATGCATGCCAGCTTCACCGTCGGACGCTAAATACCAGTTTGGCATGATATCGGATTTTGCGACTTGCCAGTCAGAGGCATTAAAGCCGACGACTAATTGATCACCAGGGGCGAGCGGAACAAAGCTGTCCGTGGGCTCGAGTTTGAAGAGATCCCCATTGACGTGTGAGACTTTAAGTTGATCGGTATCGATCGAATTGATCATGCGGATGTGACTGAAATAAATCGCCCAGCCTGTTTTAGGCAGTGTCTGAGTGCTTTGGTTGGTAAAGGCGACGTTACCCATAAATGAACGCCAGTCATCTTGCTTATTATCAATGACTTGGTATTGGACATCGAGGCCGTTTCCGAGTGCATCAAGCTGCGATGCAGGCATCGCCCAAGCGGTGCTACACAATGACGCGCCGATCAGGAGACCCAGTGCGGTAGGTTTGAGCATGCTATCCTCCAAACTTATTTTTTATTGTGAAAATAGTTAACAAGACA
Source organism: Salinivibrio sp. ML290 (assembly GCF_001995695.1). NCBI lineage: Bacteria > Pseudomonadati > Pseudomonadota > Gammaproteobacteria > Vibrionales > Vibrionaceae > Salinivibrio > Salinivibrio sp. ML290. Next base: position 3,282 of record NZ_MUEY01000019.1, read on the forward strand.
GTAGAGGATAGTGGTTAACAAGCCTAGTAATCTTGTTAGTCAAAATGCATTTATGTCTAAAGACTCAAACTTATTGATGTGTGCGGGCTATGATTTTCGTTAAAATAGCGAGGAAGATCGCAGCGGAAATTGATGATCCACTGCGATACAAATTAACGCGGAAGTAAGCAGCTTAACGCGATTTGACTATCCACGAGTCGAATACCGACGGCGACCATTTCGTCACAAGCCGACGATACCGTGTCGGGGTTAATACCACGACACGCGGCAAGGTTGACAATGACGTCAAAACGGCCGCGCTTTTTCAATTGGATAGCCGTGGTTTTGACGCAGTAATCGGTAGCTAAGCCACCGACAACCACGGTTTCTACTTCTTGGCTGTGTAGCCATTCAATCAAGCCCGTGCTGAGTTTTTCTTCAATATCATGAAAGCATGCACCGTAGGGGTGAAGATCAGGCTCAATACCTTTCCAAACCACATAGTCGTATTCGGTGACCGGGGGCAAGCCATCGATGGTTTCAAATCCTTTGGTGCCGGGCACAGCATGCTTGACCCAAGTTAGATCAGCATTCTTATGTGCTAAGGGCTGCAACATATCAGCAGGTTTATCAACCACCCAGACAGCATTGGTGGGGTGTGCATCTTTGGTGAGTACGCGTAGGTCAGCCAATGCCGCTTGCTGATTCAGAGCTGGCCCGATGGTGTCGCCCTCAGGCACAGGCAGCTCATCAGGACAAAGCGGTGTGAATGTGCATTGTGCATCAACGTCAATCGCGGCAATTTTGGCTTGTTTCATCGCATCATCACCTAGAGTATTTGATTGAGTAAATGATCGGCCTTAACCCGCTTAATCCGCTTGAGCAGACGTTTGACCGGGACGGGATAGTCCTCCATTTTTTCGATCTGTTTATAGCTGCCGACCAACTGAGTGTGTGCCAGTATCTTATCTACTTCTTGCTGTTTCTGCGCTTCGAGTTGCTGATGCTTATCATGGATCAAGATAGCGTTTTCTAAGTCTAGCTTCCATGCGCGTGGATTCAGGTTATTGCCCGTCAGCAACATGTATTGGCGATCGACCCAGATTCCTTTTAAGTGAAAACTGTTGTCATCATGCTTCCAAATATGGATGTTTAACTGGCGTTTGGCAATGGCTGCTTCGTTACGGCGCGCAAAGTTACGTAGGTTGACTTCATACAGGTAGGGGAGTGCCGAAATGGTCTTAAAGGGCGCTTCTGGCGGCGAGTAAAAGTCATTGGCGGTTTTATCGCCAACAATGATGCTCACTGTCACACCTCGGCGTAGTGCACGGCGGATTTCTCTGACCACACTGCGTGGCGGATTAAAGTAAGGGGTGCAAATCACCAACTCTTTTTGCGCGCTCGCAATTAGATGGCAGATATAGCGATTGAGCTTGTTCTTACGTTTACCCAATCCGACCATAGGAGTTAGCCCGACTTGATCCTCACGGAGAGGCTCATTATCGTAGCGATAACTCGCACGCTGCAGCTGAGTTCGAAACTCACGAATGCTAGGCTTAAGTGCTTTGCTATTTGGCCGATCTGGCGAGGTGAGGCAATTGACCGCACTATCCGCCGTTAGGGTATTAACAATAAAGTCTGCCATGGTGTCGGCAAGCGCTTTATTGTCGAGCACATGATAGCGGTCGTATCGATATCTATTATGTTGCGCTAAATAAACATCGTTTAAGCTTGCACCGCTGTAGAGCACTGTGTCATCAAACACAAAGCCTTTTAGGTGCAGCACGCCAAACACCTCTCGGTTTCTGACTGGTACGCCGAGTACCTCTATTTTGTGCGGGTAACGCTCAGCATAGGCGCGATATAATCCCGCATTGCCGTCAGATTGCTCTGCCCCGATCAAGCCTCTTTGCGCGCGATGCCAATCGACTAATACCTTGATATCCAGATCAGGATTGGCCTGTTTCGCTTCATACAGTGCATCAAGCACGCTACGTCCAGCCTCATCATCCTGCAGATACAAGGCGACGAGGTAAATCCTGGATTTCGCCTTTTTTATTTCACTAAGCAAGCGCTCTCTAAACGAGACGGCATCTAATAAGGTTTCGAGATTTTCTGGCTGGTGCGCAATGGTGGGCAGACGGTCGATAAGCTGCCGGTTTGCGTTCGCTGAATCCATTGTTACCTCTTGTTGTTCGACGGCCAGAGTCGAGCGGTTTGATGCTAAACCCTGAATTATACCAGAAATTAGGTCAAGTCACGGATGACTGCGCGGTGGCTTTGTTGTAAATGTCACGCTTTAGGTGCGTATTGCATCGCGACTAAGTCTTTACCGCTATGACAGTAGCTTTGGTAGCGTGCCGCCAATTCCTCTGGCAGGGCTGGCGTGTCCACACTGCTGAAACCGTGTTGCACGTATAAAGCGGTCAATGGTCGAAATGCCAAGCAAAAGCTTGGACGATGCGCCAATACGGGCTGGACGGCGTCGAGTAGTCGATGACTTAGCCCCGACCCGCGCAAGTGTGGGTGCAGCAACATGCCAGTGAGTAATTGGTAATTTTGACGTTGTTGAAAGCGGACCGCACCACATAAGCCGCTGGGTCCATCCACCACCCAGATATGTTCATCTTTTTTCGGTTTACCCGGTGGATAGTAGGTTTTATAGAATCGTGCCACGAGAGGAAACCGTAACGGCTCGAGTGGGTGAATGTGGTAATTATCCATAGCCTAATAGATGCGCAATACGAGCAGGACAGGTAGTATACCTATCCATGATTTTTTCTGACAGCGTAATGCATTGATGAAGTGGTTATCTGATGTGTCCTTGACACCCCATCACACCTTTGGTCTCCCCGCCCACGCTCATGCGATCGTGGAAGCGCACACCGTGGAGGATTTATATGCGATTTGGCAGCATGCTGACGATCTGACGCTTCCTAAGCTAGTGGTGGGAGAAGGCAGCAACCTGCTTTTTTGCCAAGACTTTCAGGGCGTGGTGGTGCTTAATCGCCTGGCTGGTATATCAGTCGATGATGAGGGCGACCACTGGGTATTGCATGTAGGGGCTGGAGAATCCTGGCATAACTTAGTCGCTTGGAGCATTGATAATGGGTTCCCTGGGCTGGAAAACCTCGCGCTTATTCCTGGCTGTGTTGGTGCGGCGCCGATTCAAAACATTGGTGCTTACGGTGTCGAGTTTTGCGAGCGGTGCGCGTATGTCGATATCGTCAATCCATTGACTCAGCAAACACGTCGTTTGACCCGAGCAGCCTGCCAATTTGGCTATCGCGACTCGATATTTAAAACCGACGCGATGACAGGGTGGGTGATTACGCAAGTGGGGTTGCGATTAGCGAAGACGTGGCAGCCCGTGCTCAAATATGGTGCGCTGGCGGATCTCGATCCAGAGCGGGTATCAGCGCAAACCATTTTTGACGCGGTCTGTGCGATTCGCCAAGCCAAGCTCCCTGATCCCCGTGAGTGTGGCAATGCGGGAAGCTTTTTCAAAAACCCAGTGATTGATGCACACCAGGCGCAAACCTTGCAAACCTGTTATCCCGAGATACCCATGTACTTTGCCGGAGAGGGGAAAAAGAAGCTCGCCGCAGGCTGGCTGATTGACCAATGTGGTTTGAAAGGCAAGCAAGTGGGAGGCGCGCGTGTACATCCAAAACAAGCCTTAGTGCTGACCAACGCTAATCATGCAACCAGCCAAGACGTCATTCAGTTAGCAAAGCAGGTGGTCGACGAAGTCAAGGCGCGGTTTGGTGTGACCTTGCACCATGAGGTGCGCTTTATGGGCGCCAAGGGCGAAACCAGCTTGGAGGCACAATGAGCAGTGCACATACCGCAAGGCTTACCCTTATCGATCGTTTATCCGATGGTGAGTTCCACTCTGGCGAAATGCTAGGCGATGCGCTAGGCATGAGCCGAGCGGCGGTCAGCAAACATATCAAAGTGTTGCAATCGTGGGGACTGGATATCTATCGGGTGCAGGGCAAAGGCTATTGCTTATCACAACCGATTGAGTTGCTCGATGACGTCTGGCTCAGTGAGCATACCGATGTGCCCGCTTTATCCGTGATCCCGGTCATTGATTCGACCAATCAGTACTTGATGGAACGTGTTGGACAACTTGCGTCAGGCAGTGTTTGCTTGGCTGAATATCAGCAGCAAGGACGGGGTCGCCGTGGTCGCGCGTGGCAGTCGCCTTTTGGCAGTAACTTGTATTTGTCGATGTATTGGCGTTTAGATGCCGGCCCTGCGGCGGCGATGGGACTGAGCCTAGTGGTTGGTGTGGCGATCACCAAAGCACTCCATGAACTAGGCGCGCCAGGTGTGAAGGTGAAATGGCCCAACGACCTGTATTTTCAGGATCAAAAGCTCGCTGGCATCTTAGTGGAAATGACGGGGCAAACGGGCGATGCGGCTCACCTTGTGATCGGCATGGGGTTGAATATTGGTATGGGGGCGCATTTGCGTGACAGCATCGATCAGCCTTGGGCTCGATTAGCGGACGCTTGCCATCCAATGCCATCGCGCAATACATTGGCGGCAACCTTGATTGAGCGTTTAAAAGAAGCACTGATTGACTATGAGCAACATGGGCTATCGAGCATCATGGCCGACTGGCCCAAGTTGGATAACTTTATTGATCGCCCCGTCAAACTACTCATGGGAGAGCGGGAAGTCCGCGGTATTGAGCGCGGTATCGACGAACACGGTGCCTTATTACTTGACGTTGAGGGTGACATCACGCCTTATTTAGGTGGAGAGATTTCTCTAAGACGCGATGACTAATCTCGGCGATTGTAAGGACTATTTGCGCACACGGATGCGTTGAACAGAGTGGTTGGCACCTTTTTCTAGGATTAAACTGGCGCGCTCACGGGTGGGTAAAATGTTTTCCGATAAGTTTTTCCCGTTAATGTCATCCCAGATGGTCGCCGCCTTTTGAGTGGCTTCGTCGACCGATAGCCGCGTGTAGTGATGAAAGTAAGCCTGTGGATCGAGAAAGGCACCTCGGCGGAACTTCATAAAGCGCTCAATATACCAATGCTTTAGTAACTCTGGTTCGGCGTCGACATAGATAGAAAAGTCGAGAAAGTCGGAAATAAACACATGATGTGGGTCATGCGGGTAATCCATGCCACTTTGCAGGACGTTGAGCCCTTCGAGGATCAATATGTCGGGTTTCTCCACTTTTTGCACGTCAGGAGTGATGTCGTACACCAAGTGAGAATAAATCGGCGCGGTGACGCAGTCTTTTCCTGATTTGACGTCGGCCACAAACTCAACCAGCTTGCGCATGTCATAAGATTGCGGAAACCCTTTTTTATGCATAATGCCACGCGACTCAAGCTCGGCGTTGGGGTATAAAAAGCCGTCAGTGGTCACGAGTGCAACTTTAGGATGATCTGGCCACCGTGTCAGCAGGGCTTTTAAAAGACGTGCGGTGGTACTTTTCCCCACGGCGACGCTGCCCGCGATGCCAATGACATAGGGCACATGATTTGAGACGGGCTGGGATAAAAACTCGTCTAGCACTTCCGTCCGGCTTTTGCGCGCTTTCACATAGAGATTAAGCAGCCGGGATAGAGGAAGATAAATATCGCGCACCTCATCCATCGACAAATGCTCGTTAAGGCCGCGCAAGCGGTCAATGTCATCTTCGGTGAGCGTCATGGGCACTGCATCCCTCAGTTCAGCCCATTGTTGACGCTCGAACGACAAATAAGGCGTTAGCGTTGCATTCATGATCCATGTGCCTTAAGCCAGTAAAGAGGTTGACGATACCGCAAACGAAAGGGAAGGAAAAGCGCCGACGATTGGCGTTGAGTGGGCGGGCTGGTTATTTTCGCAACAATCACGCGAAAAAATGCGCAAAAGACGAAAAAATCACCCATTTTTTTAAAATTCCCTATTGCACCCCTCAAATCCATGGCATAGAATGCGCAGCACTTGTCGCCGGCTTAGCTCAGTTGGTAGAGCAACTGACTTGTAATCAGTAGGTCGCCAGTTCGATTCCGGCAGCCGGCACCAAAATTTAGGTGGAATTCCCGAGCGGTCAAAGGGATCAGACTGTAAATCTGACGGCTCAGCCTTCGAAGGTTCGAATCCTTCTTCCACCACCATTTTCAAATTGTTTGAATAGCTCTACGAGTAACGATTGCGGGCATCGTATAATGGCTATTACCTCAGCCTTCCAAGCTGATGATGCGGGTTCGATTCCCGCTGCCCGCTCCACTCTTTTTAGAGTGCTGATATAGCTCAGTCGGTAGAGCGCACCCTTGGTAAGGGTGAGGTCGGCAGTTCAAATCTGCCTATCAGCACCATCCTCTCCAAGGTAACTTCAAGCCGTTTGATATATACTCAACAAACCTGATTGTTGGTTGTGTGGTCGTAATGCCACCGAAATACCGTGCTTAGAGGGACTGTCATGTCTAAAGAAAAATTTGAACGTACGAAAACGCACGTTAACGTTGGTACTATTGGCCACGTTGACCATGGTAAAACTACGCTGACCGCAGCTATCTGTACGGTACTTGCAAAAGYACACGGCGGTGCTGCTCGTGACTTCGCGTCAATCGATAACGCACCAGAAGAGCGTGATCGTGGTATCACCATCGCAACGTCTCACGTTGAGTACGATACGCCAAACCGTCACTACGCACACGTTGACTGCCCAGGACACGCTGACTATGTGAAAAACATGATCACCGGTGCGGCGCAGATGGACGGTGGTATCCTGGTTGTAGCAGCAACTGATGGCCCAATGCCACAGACGCGTGAGCACATCCTACTTGGCCGTCAGGTTGGTATTCCAAACATCATCGTGTTCATGAACAAATGTGACATGGTTGATGACGAAGAGCTGCTTGAGCTGGTTGAAATGGAAGTACGTGAACTACTTTCAGAGTACGACTTCCCAGGTGACGACTGCCCAGTAATCCAAGGTTCAGCGCTGGGTGCCCTGAACGGTGAAGAGCAGTGGGAGCAAAAGATCGTTGAGCTATCTGAAGCGCTGGATTCTTACATCCCAGAGCCAGAGCGTGCGATCGACAAGCCGTTCATCCTGCCAATCGAAGACGTCTTCTCAATCCAAGGCCGTGGTACCGTAGTCACTGGTCGTGTTGAGCAAGGCATCATCACTGTGGGTGACGACGTTGAAATCGTGGGCATGAAAGACACCACCAAGACCACTTGTACGGGTGTTGAAATGTTCCGTAAGCTTCTAGACGAAGGCCGTGCGGGTGAGAACGTTGGTGTTCTTCTGCGTGGTACTAAGCGTGACGAAGTAGAGCGTGGTCAAGTACTGGCGAAGCCTGGTTCAATCACTCCGCACACCAAGTTCGAGTCAGAAGTATACGTACTGGGCAAAGACGAAGGTGGCCGTCATACGCCGTTCTTCAAAGGCTATCGTCCACAGTTCTACTTCCGTACGACTGACGTAACCGGTACTATCGAGCTGCCAGAAGGCGTTGAGATGGTAATGCCTGGTGACAACATCAAGATGGTTGTTACGCTCATCGCACCTATCGCGATGGACGAAGGCCTACGTTTCGCTATCCGTGAAGGTGGCCGTACTGTAGGCGCTGGTGTTGTTGCTAACATCATTGAATAATGATTTGACGAAACACTAGTAAAAAGGGCATCATTTGATGCCCTTTTTCTGCGTTTGACGCTCCTATTGGTGTGAATTTAGCCAGCAGTCGTTAGCAAGCGCAGAGTTTAGTGATCGTATCGTGCTTGATTGAGACGTTATGGTCACCATGCGCCTTTGCCAAACACTGATTGTGGATGGCTGAAAAGGCACTGCCGTCTATGTAGACTTGTTACAGGTAGAATGTATGAAAGCGAACGCTGAGACCCAATCCGGTTCGATGGACATCCTTAAATGGGGTGTTGTTTTTGTCCTATTGGCCGCAGCCGTGATAGGGAATAGCCTGTACAGTGACGTGTCTGTGGTAGTGCGAGCTGCTGCCGTGGTGGTATTGGTTGCCGCTGCCGGTGGTGTCGCTGCACTCACGATGAAAGGAAAAGCTGCGATCACGTTTGCACGCGAATCGCGTATGGAAGTGCGTAAAGTGATTTGGCCAACCCGCCAAGAGACTTTACAGACTTCTCTCATCGTTCTGGCTGTTACTGTTGTTATGGCGCTCATCTTGTGGGGCGTTGACGGAATCATGGTCCGTCTAGTCCGCCTAATCACTGGCGTGTGAGGTAAAAGTACATGAGCGAAGCTCCCAAAAAACGTTGGTATGTGGTCCAGGCTTTCTCTGGTTTTGAAAGCCGTGTTGCGCAGTCACTGCGCGAACATATCAAAATGCACGAAATGGAAGACTATTTCGGGGAAGTCTTGGTGCCAACCGAAGAAGTGGTTGAAATGCGCCAGGGACAACGTCGCAAGAGCGAGCGTAAATTCTTCCCAGGTTATGTGCTCGTCCAAATGGTGATGAACGATGAATCTTGGCACTTGGTACGTGGTGTGCCACGTGTGATGGGTTTCATTGGTGGCACCTCAGATCGCCCAGCACCTATTTCTGATAAAGAAGCGGACTCTATTCTCAATCGCTTAGAAAAAGCGAGCGAGTCTCCGGTTCATAAAACCGTGTTTGAAGCGGGCGAAGTGGTGCGTGTGACCGAAGGACCGTTTGCAGACTTTAATGGTGTCGTAGAGCAAGTTGACTACGATAAGAACCGCCTTAAAGTCTCGGTGTCTATATTCGGCCGTGCGACCCCTGTTGAGCTGGAATTCGGTCAGGTAGAAAAAACCTGATCAAAAAAGCACCGCTAATGGTTGGCAAGGGCGCGAAATTTGACTATAATTTCGCGCCCTTTTGTTAAACGGGGAGTTTATCGCAAGATAGACGTTAGTACCCAAAATAAGGTAATTGAATAATGGCAAAGAAAGTAGAAGCTTACATCAAGCTGCAAGTTGCAGCGGGTGCAGCTAACCCATCGCCACCGGTTGGTCCTGCTCTGGGTCAACACGGTGTGAACATCATGGAGTTCTGTAAAGCGTTTAACGCGAAGACCGAATCTATCGAGAAAGGTCTACCAACTCCAGTTGTTATCACTGTATACAGTGACCGTTCTTTCACCTTCGTAACCAAGACTCCGCCAGCCGCGATTCTTCTTAAGAAAGCAGCAGGCGTGAAATCTGGTTCAGGTCGTCCGAACACTGAAAAAGTGGGTACCGTGACTGACGCGCAGATCCAAGAGATCGCAGAAACCAAAGCGGCAGACATGACCGGTGCGGACATCGAAGCGATGAAACGCTCCATTGCGGGTACTGCCCGTTCAATGGGCCTGAACGTAGAGGGTTAAGACAATGGCTAAAATGACTAAGCGCATGCGCGTAATCCGCGAAAAAGTTGATGTGACCAAAGAGTACGACATCAACGAAGCCGTTGCTCTACTGAAGGAACTGGCGACTGCAAAATTCGTTGAAAGTGTTGATGTTTCTGTCAACCTTGGCATCGATGCTCGTAAATCAGACCAAAACGTTCGTGGCGCGACTGTACTGCCTAACGGTACAGGCCGTGACATCCGTGTTGCTGTGTTCACACAAGGTGCGAACGCTGACGCGGCGAAAGAAGCGGGTGCTGATATCGTAGGTATGGAAGATCTTGCTGAGCAAGTGAAGAAAGGCGAAATGAACTTTGACGTCGTCGTCGCTTCACCAGACGCAATGCGCGTTGTTGGCCAGCTAGGTACCATCCTAGGCCCACGTGGCCTGATGCCAAACCCGAAAGTGGGTACTGTCACGCCTAACGTTGCTGAAGCGGTTAAAAACGCGAAAGCAGGTCAGGTTCGTTACCGTAACGACAAGAACGGCATCGTTCATACCACCATCGGTAAAGTTGACTTTGACGCAGACAGCCTGAAAGAAAACCTGGAAGCGCTGTTGGTGGCACTGAAGAAGGCGAAGCCAACTTCAGCTAAAGGTACTTACATCAAGAAAGTTAGCCTTTCAACAACCATGGGTGCTGGTGTTTCTCTAGACCAGAACTCTTTGGAAGCAAGCGTTAACTAATTGCGACAAGCGAGTGAGTAGTTTATACTCTCTCGCTTGACAATTTTATGGCTGAGTTTGCCACGGCAAACTTCGTCCAAGACCGTAGGCGTTCATTACGAACTTAATATTTCCTACGTAGACGGTGCCAGAACATGATAGATTTCTCGTCTTTCTTGGATCTGCACCGTACAAGCTCTCTCTGCAAGGCTGTAGAGAGTGGTGTTAAACAATCCAGGAGCAAATCCAAATGGCTTTAAACCTTCAAGACAAAAAAGCAATTGTTGCTGAAGTCAACGAAGCTGCCAGTGGAGCCCTGTCTGCAGTAGTTGCTGATTCTCGCGGTGTTGCCGTTGACGCAATGACTTCTCTACGTAAACAAGCGCGTGAAGCGGGCGTTTACATGAAAGTTGTGCGTAACACACTGGCTCGCCGTGCAGTTGAAGGCACTGAGTATGAGTGTCTGCAAGACACTTTTGTTGGCCCAACTCTGATTGCGTTTTCTAACGAGCACCCAGGTGCCGCTGCGCGTCTTTTCAAAGACTTCGCAAAAGAAAACAAAGAGTTTGAGGTTAAATCTGCTGCATTCGAAGGCGCGATCACTGACCCAGAGGTACTGGCGACACTGCCAACGTACGACGAAGCAATTGCACGCCTAATGATGGGCTTGAAAGAAGCTTCTGCCGGCAAGCTGGTTCGTACTATCGCCGCTGTTCGCGATCAAAAAGACGCGGCCTAATCGCCCGTTTAATTTGGTTGCTTAATCCTTTTATTGTTGACTTTAAAGAGAATTGTTATGTCTATCACTAACGAGCAAATCCTAGACGCAATTGCAGACATGTCTGTAATGCAAGTTGTTGAGCTTATCGAAGCTATGGAAGAAAAATTCGGCGTATCAGCGGCAGCAGCCGTTGTTGCTGGCGGTGCTGCTGAAGGCGGCGCGGCTGAAGAGCAAACCGAATTTGACGTTATCCTAACTGAAGCGGGTGCGAACAAAGTAGCCGTTATCAAAGCGGTACGTGGCGCAACTGGTCTAGGCCTGAAAGAAGCGAAAGCGCTTGTTGACGGCGCGCCTGCACCTCTGAAAGAAGGTGTTGAGAAAGAAGAAGCTGACGCGCTTAAAGCTCAGCTAGAAGAAGCTGGTGCTTCTGTTGAAGTTAAGTAATTTATACTTAATTTCCTAGCCTGAAAAGGCATTGGCTGGTGGCTAAAAAGCCACCGGCCTTTTTGCGCTGTAGGGCAGTAGTGAAATTTTCACCCCGTTTTATCACTGCTGACCATGCAAAAAAAATCAAAGCAAGCGCTTTGATTTTCCTACACTAAACGGTGGTTGTTTAGTCACTGTCCCTTGTACTGGACAGTTTGGGTCACTTATCAGCGAGCTGAGGAACCCTATGGTTTACTCTTATACCGAGAAAAAGCGTATCCGTAAGGATTTTGGTAAGCGTCCGCAAGTTCTGGACGTGCCATACTTGCTGTCGATCCAGCTTGAATCTTTTAAGAACTTTATCGAGCAGGATCCAGAAGGGCAATACGGTCTTGAAGCTGCCTTTCGCTCTGTCTTTCCAATTCAGAGCTACAACGGCAATTCCGAGCTGCAATACGTTAGCTATCGTCTCGGTGAGCCAGTTTTCGATGTCAAAGAATGCCAAATTCGCGGCGTAACCTATTCGGCCCCACTGCGCGTCAAACTGCGCTTGGTGATGTTTGATAAGGATGCCCCGGCTGGTACCGTTAAAGACATCAAAGAACAAGAAGTCTATATGGGCGAAATACCGCTCATGACTGAAAATGGTACCTTTGTCATCAATGGTACTGAGAGGGTTATCGTATCCCAGCTGCACCGTAGTCCGGGCGTCTTTTTCGACAGCGATAAGGGTAAAACCCATTCCTCAGGAAAAGTGCTATATAACGCACGCGTGATCCCATACCGTGGTTCATGGTTGGATTTCGAATTCGATCCTAAGGATATCGTATACGTTCGTATCGATCGTCGTCGTAAGCTGCCAGCTTCGATTATTCTGCGTGCGCTGGAATACACCACTGAAGAGATCCTAGACCTGTTCTTCGAAAAAGTTGTTTTCGAAGTAAAAGGCAAGTCTCTGGTGATGGAACTGGTGCCTGAGCGTCTACGTGGCGAAACCGCCAGCTTTGATATCGAAGCGGACGGTAAAGTCTACGTGGAGCAGGGTCGTCGAATCACTGCACGTCATATCCGTCAGTTGACGAAAGATAACGTTGATCACATCGAAGTGCCAGTTGAGTACATTGCGGGCAAGATTTCTGCGCGTGAGTATGTCAATCAGGACACAGGTGAAGTGATTGTCTCGGCTAACCAAGAGGTCAGCCTGGAGACACTGGCGCAGTTGTCGCAAGCAGGTCACAAACGTATCGAAACCCTGTTTACCAATGACCTGGACCATGGCCCGTACATGTCCGATACCTTGCGTATCGACAACACCACGGATCGTCTCACGGCGCTAGTCGAAATCTATCGCATGATGCGTCCTGGCGAGCCGCCAACGCGTGAAGCAGCCGAGCAACTGTTTGAGAGCCTGTTCTTCTCAGATGACCGCTATGATTTATCATCTGTTGGTCGTATGAAGTTCAACAGCTCGTTGGGTCGTGACGACCTCACCGGGCCTGGCGTACTGAGCAAAGAAGACATCATCGAGGTGATGCGTAAACTTATCCATATCCGTAACGGTATTGGTGAAGTGGACGATATTGATCACCTGGGTAACCGCCGTATTCGCTCTGTGGGTGAAATGGCAGAAAACCAGTTCCGTGTTGGTTTGGTACGTGTAGAGCGTGCCGTTAAAGAGCGTTTGAGCTTGGGCGATCTCGATAACGTGATGCCACAAGACTTGATTAACGCCAAGCCTATCTCTGCGGCAGTGAAAGAGTTCTTTGGTTCTTCGCAGCTGTCACAGTTTATGGACCAAAACAACCCATTGTCTGAGGTGACGCATAAGCGTCGTATCTCTGCCTTGGGTCCAGGTGGTCTGACGCGTGAGCGCGCCGGCTTTGAAGTGCGTGACGTTCATGCGACGCACTACGGTCGTCTTTGTCCGATCGAAACACCGGAAGGGCCGAACATCGGTCTGATTAACTCACTGTCTGCGTTTGCGCGTTGCAACGCTTATGGCTTCCTCGAAACACCTTACCGGAAAGTCGTTGACGGTAAAGTGACGGATCAAATCGATTACTTATCAGCGATTGAAGAAGGTCACTACGTCATTGCGCAGGCAAACGCCGCGTTAAATGAAGATGGCTCATTCACTGACGAACTGATCACGGCCCGTAAGACAGGCGAATCAGGCTTGCACCCACGAGACCATGTCCAGTACATGGACGTTGCGACCAACCAAGTCGTATCGGTGGCTGCTTCTCTGATCCCGTTCCTCGAGCATGACGATGCGAACCGTGCCTTGATGGGCGCGAACATGCAACGTCAGGCCGTGCCAACATTGCGTGCGCAAAAGCCGCTGGTTGGTACGGGTATCGAGCGTAACGTCGCCGTTGACTCGGGTGTTACCGCGGTAGCAAAACGTGGCGGTACCATTCAGTCCGTTGACGCCTCACGTATCGTAGTGAAAGTGAATGAAGATGAACTGGTACCAGGCGAAGCCGGTATCGACATCTACAGCTTGATCAAATACACACGTTCTAACCAGAACACCTGTATTAACCAGCGTCCAACAGTGATGCCGGGCCACGAAGTGGCAAAAGGTGATGTACTGGCTGACGGCCCATCGACTGACTTGGGCGAGCTGGCACTGGGTCAGAACATGCGTATCGCGTTTATGCCGTGGAACGGTTACAACTTTGAGGATTCCATCCTTATTTCTGAGCGTGTTGCTCAGGAAGACCGTTTGACCACTATCCACATTCAAGAGCTGTCTTGTGTGGCGCGTGACACCAAGCTGGGTAGCGAAGAAATCACCGCGGATATTCCAAACGTGGGTGAAGCTGCGCTGTCTAAGCTGGATGAGTCAGGTGTTGTGTATATCGGTGCCGAAGTGAAAGGCGGCGATATCATGGTCGGCAAAGTGACGCCAAAAGGCGAAACACAACTGACACCAGAAGAGAAGCTGCTGCGTGCCATTTTCGGTGAAAAAGCGTCTGACGTGAAAGACTCGTCACTGCGTGTACCGAATGGTGTGTCTGGTACGGTTATCGATGTACAAGTCTTTACTCGCGATGGCGTAGAGAAAGACAAGCGTGCACTCGAAATCGAAGAAATGCAGTTGAAAGAAGCCAAGAAAGACCTGACCGAGGAGTTCTCTATCCTTGAAGGCGGTCTGATGGCGCGTGTTCGCACACTGCTTTCTCAAGCCGGTTATACCGACAACCAGCTCGACGGCATGGATCGTCAGACCATGTTGACGCAAACGCTGGATGATGAAGCACAGCAAACCCAGCTTGAGCAATTGGCTGAGCAATACGACGAAATCAAAGCCGACTTTGATAAGAAATTCGACACCAAGCGTCGCAAGATCACTCAAGGTGATGACCTTGCCCCAGGCGTGTTGAAGATTGTTAAAGTCTACCTTGCGGTGAAACGTCGCATTCAGCCAGGCGATAAGATGGCCGGTCGTCACGGTAACAAAGGTGTTATCTCTAAGATCAACCCGATCGAAGATATGCCTTACGACGAGTCAGGCGAGCCTGTTGACTTAGTGCTGAACCCACTGGGTGTTCCTTCGCGGATGAACATCGGTCAGATCCTAGAAACGCACTTGGGTCTGGCGGCGAAAGGTATTGGTGACAAGATCAATCGCATGCTCAAAGAGCAGCAGGAACTGGCGAAATTCCGTGAGTTCTTGCAGAAGGTCTATGATCTGGGTGAGACCCGTCAGGAAGTGGACATCAGTAAACTGACTGACGAGGAAGTTCGCACGTTGATCAATAACCTGCGTGATGGTCTGCCAACCGCGTCTCCTGTCTTTGATGGTGCGCCTGAGCCGGTTGTCAAAGAGCTATTGAAACTGGGTGATTTGCCAGAGTCAGGTCAGCTTGACCTTTACGATGGCCGCACGGGTGAGAAGTTTGAGCGTCCAGTAACCGTGGGTTACATGTACATGCTGAAACTCAACCACCTTGTTGACGATAAGATGCACGCCCGTTCAACAGGCTCTTACAGCTTGGTCACTCAGCAGCCGCTGGGTGGTAAGGCACAGTTCGGTGGTCAGCGCTTCGGTGAGATGGAAGTATGGGCACTGGAAGCATACGGTGCTGCCTATACCCTGCAAGAAATGCTCACCGTGAAGTCGGATGACGTTAATGGCCGTACCAAGATGTATAAAAACATCGTTGATGGCGACCATCGTATGGAGCCGGGCATGCCGGAATCTTTCAACGTATTGCTGAAAGAAATCCGCTCGTTGGGTATCAACATCGAGCTGGAAGACGAGTAAGCCACGCGCTACTCTCTCCGGTAAGAATATGAAGGCGCTGCCGGTCAGCGCCTTTATGGGTCAACTCCTCACAGGAGCCGATTGTGAAAGACTTACTTAAGTTTCTGAAAGCACAACATAAGACCGAAGAATTTGATTCAATCAAGATCGGTCTTGCCTCACCTGACATGATTCGTTCATGGTCGTTTGGTGAAGTGAAAAAGCCAGAAACCATTAACTACCGTACCTTTAAGCCTGAACGTGACGGTTTGTTCTGTGCACGTATCTTTGGCCCGGTCAAAGACTATGAGTGTCTTTGCGGTAAGTACAAGCGCCTCAAGCACCGCGGCGTCATTTGTGAAAAATGTGGCGTTGAAGTTACTCAGACCAAAGTACGCCGTGAGCGTATGGGTCACATTGAGCTGGCTTCTCCTGTTGCCCACATTTGGTTCCTGAAGTCGCTGCCATCGCGCATCGGCTTGCTGATGGACATGCCACTGCGTGACATCGAGCGCGTGCTCTACTTTGAGTCGTACATTGTTATTGAACCAGGCATGACCAACCTCGAGCGTGGTCAGATGATGTCTGAAGAACAATATCTAGACGCACTCGAAGAGTGGGGCGACGAATTTGACGCGCGCATGGGCGCTGAAGCAGTCAAAGCACTGCTGGCGAACATGGATCTGTCGGTTGAGACAGAACAAATGCGTGAGCAGCTCGAAGAGACCAACTCTGAGACCAAGCGTAAGAAGATCACCAAGCGTTTGAAGCTGGTTGAATCCTTCTTGCAATCAGGTAACAACCCTGAGTGGATGATCCTGACCGTGCTGCCTGTGCTGCCGCCGGATCTGCGTCCATTGGTACCGTTGGATGGTGGTCGCTTTGCGACGTCAGATCTTAACGACCTGTATCGCCGCGTGATCAACCGTAACAACCGTTTGAAGCGCCTGCTTGATCTTGCTGCCCCAGACATCATCGTGCGCAACGAAAAGCGCATGCTGCAAGAGTCTGTGGATGCTATGCTGGATAACGGCCGTCGTGGTCGTGCGATCACCGGTTCGAATAAGCGTCCGCTGAAATCGCTGGCTGACATGATCAAAGGTAAGCAGGGTCGTTTCCGTCAGAACCTGCTGGGTAAACGTGTTGATTACTCTGGCCGTTCGGTGATTACCGTGGGTCCATACTTGCGCCTGCATCAGTGTGGTCTGCCAAAGAAAATGGCACTAGAGCTGTTTAAACCGTTTATCTACGGCAAGCTTGAGACTCGTGGTCTAGCGACCACCATCAAAGCGGCCAAGAAGATGGTTGAGCGCGAAGAAGCCGTGGTATGGGATATCTTGGATGAAGTCATCCGTGAACACCCTGTCCTGCTAAACCGTGCACCAACACTTCACCGTTTGGGTATCCAAGCGTTTGAACCTGTGCTTATCGAAGGTAAGGCGATTCAGCTACACCCATTGGTGTGTGCGGCCTATAACGCCGACTTCGATGGTGACCAGATGGCGGTTCACGTACCGCTGACGCTGGAAGCCCAGCTCGAAGCGCGTGCGTTGATGATGTCAACCAACAACATTCTTTCGCCAGCATCGGGTGATCCTATCATTGTACCGTCTCAGGACGTGGTACTGGGTCTTTACTACATGACCCGTGAGAAGGTGAACGGCAAAGGCGAAGGCATGTACCTGGCAGGCCCAGGCGAAGCTGAAAAAGTTTACCGTACCGGTCATGCTGAACTGCATAGTCGTGTAAAAGTGCGCATCAAGCAAATCGATATCGATGAGATGGGTGCACGCACCGAGAAAGAAGCGCTCGTCGATACCACCGTCGGTCGTGCCATGCTGTGGACTATTGTTCCAGACGGCCTGCCCTACGAGTTGGTTAACCAGCCGCTAGGCAAAAAGCAAATCTCTAATTTGCTCAACACGTGCTACCGTAAGCTGGGTCTGAAAGATACGGTTATCTTTGCTGACCAAATCATGTACACAGGTTTTGCCTATTCCGCGCTATCGGGCACCTCTGTCGGCATCGACGATATGGTGATCCCACAAGCGAAATACGATCTGATTGAAGCGGCTGAAAGCGAAGTTGCGGAAATCCAAGAGCAATTCCAGTCGGGTCTGGTGACCGCTGGTGAGCGCTATAACAAAGTGATCGATATTTGGGCGGCGGCGAACGAGCAAGTCGCGAAAGCCATGATGGATAACCTGTCTAATGAGACAGTGATTAACCGTGACGGTGAAGAAGAGACGCAAAGCTCGTTCAACAGCGTATATATGATGGCCGATTCCGGGGCGCGTGGTTCTGCCGCACAGATCCGTCAGCTGGCGGGTATGCGTGGTCTGATGGCGAAGCCAGATGGCTCTATCATCGAAACGCCAATCACCGCGAACTTCCGTGAAGGTCTGAACGTACTGCAGTACTTTATCTCTACGCACGGTGCGCGTAAGGGTCTCGCCGATACCGCACTGAAGACAGCGAACTCAGGCTACCTGACGCGTCGCCTGGTTGACGTTGCCCAAGACGTGGTGGTGACCGAAACCGATTGTGGTACCGAAGGTGGTATCCACATGATGGCGGTTATCGAAGGTGGGGACGTAAAAGAAGCCCTGCGTGAGCGTGTGCTGGGTCGTGTGGTGGCTGAAGATGTGCTTAAGCCGGGCACAGAAGAAGTGCTGGCGCCACGTAACACCCTGTTGGACGAGAAATGGTGTGACATTCTTGAGCATCACTCTGTCGACAAGGTAAAAGTGCGCTCTGTCGTGACCTGTGAAACTGACTTTGGTTGTTGTGCGAACTGTTACGGCCGTGACTTGGCACGTGGTCACTTGGTTAACCACGGCGAGTCTGTGGGTGTTATCGCCGCACAGTCTATCGGTGAGCCAGGCACACAGCTGACCATGCGTACCTTCCACATCGGTGGTGCGGCATCGCGTGCAGCAGCAGAAAACAACATCCAGGTGAAGAACAAAGGTTCTATGCACCTGCACAATGTGAAATCTGTGACCAATAGCGACGGTAAGCTAGTGATTACCTCGCGTGCGTCAGAGATGACCATTGTGGATGAGTTTGGCCGTACCAAAGAGAGCTACAAAGTCCCTTACGGTGCCATGCTGAGCAAGCAAGACGGCGAAGCCGTTGAAGCCGGCGACGTGGTAGCTAACTGGGACCCACACACCATGCCAATCATCACTGAGGTAGAAGGTAGCCTTCGCTTCGTGGATATGATTGATGGTGCGACTATGCAGCGTCAAACGGACGAGCTCACGGGTCTGTCTTCTATCGTGGTTATGGATGCCTCTGAGCGCCCATCATCCGGTAAAGACAAGCGTCCTGCGGTGAAGTTGGTGGATGCACAAGGCAACGATGTGATGGTACCTGGCACTGATATGCCAGTTCAGTACTTCTTGCCTGGTAAAGCGATCGTTCAACTGGACGACGGCGCAAGCGTTGGTATTGGTGACACCCTTGCTCGTATCCCGCAAGAAAGCGGCGGTACCAAGGATATCACTGGTGGTCTACCACGTGTTGCTGACCTGTTTGAAGCACGTAAGCCAAAAGAGCCTGCTATCTTGGCAGAGATCACAGGTACTGTTTCCTTCGGTAAAGAAACCAAAGGTAAGCGCCGCCTGATTATCACGCCAGAAGAGGGTAAAGCTTACGAAGAGATGATTCCAAAATGGCGTCAGCTCAACGTATTCGAAGGTGAAAAAGTCGAGAAAGGTGATGTGATCGCAGACGGTCCTGAATCACCACACGACATTCTGCGTTTGCGTGGTATTCACGCGGTAGCAGAATACATCACTAACGAAGTCCAAGACGTTTACCGTCTGCAGGGTGTTAAGATCAACGATAAGCACATCGAGACCATCGTGCGTCAGATGCTGCGTAAAGTGACCATTAAGTCTGCCGGTGATACGGAGTTCTTGGAAGGCGAGCAGGTGGAATACTCACGTGTGATGATTGCTAACCGTGATCTCGAAGCGGAAGGCAAGCAGCCGGCGACCTTTGGTCGTGATCTGCTGGGTATCACCAAAGCCTCGTTGGCGACTGAGTCATTCATCTCAGCGGCATCGTTCCAGGAAACCACGCGCGTGCTGACTGAAGCAGCCGTGGCAGGTAAGCGTGATGACTTGCGTGGACTGAAAGAGAACGTGATTGTGGGTCGTCTGATCCCAGCCGGTACCGGCTTCGCGTATCACAAAGACCGTCAAGCAAAACGTGCCGAGCCAGAGCAGCCAGTAGCCCCTCAGGTCGATGCAGAGCAAGCTTCGCAAGATCTTGCTGCGCTACTGAACGCGGGTCTGAACGACGATAGCTAAGCGTGGAAGCGTTGATAACATCAACGCCCACAGCGAAATAAAAAGGCACCTCTTCGGAGGTGCCTTTTGTTTATCTGGCGTGTGGGGTTGTCAGTGACGACAGCAACAAAAAAGCCGCCTAGGTTGGCGGCGTTATACAGCTGACAGGCAGGTTGACTTACGCACCCGGTGGGTGAGCAAGGCTGTCGGCAATGACGCGAATTAGGGTATCTTCTAACTCAAAACGCTGCTCTAACCACTCGCCAATCGCAGACATATCTTGATCGAAATACGTGGCGTCATAATCATCATCGTCGAGGTCGATCGCGCTAAATTTATCGTTGTAGTCCAACAGTGGATCGGTCGTATCGACAATACGGAAATAGAGGTTGTCGGTCTCTTTGGTGGCAGAGAAGCCTGTCGACTGCCAACGCTCCATGACCATGTTATAAATTTTGAAGTGACCGGTGGAGATGTAATCGACTAGGTAGTCACAAAAACGGTCAAGCTCGGCTTTGGTTGGCAAGGCTTGCTTCTTTTTCGCGGCCACGCCGGCCACATTGTAATACTCCACCAACAGTTGGCGACGTAGCTCGAGCCAGTAATCGATAACCTCGTCGTAACCGCTCCATTGTGCTTTGGTTCGTTCGAGTTGTCTCAGCATGATCGGTATCCTCGTGATCGATCAGCGAATGAATGGCACTATAAAAGGCCAGCTGAAAATTAACGGGCTGCTCAATCCTTTGCATCACGTTATAAAGCTAGATTGCCAGTATTCAAGTATAGCTGCAAGGCTAAGGAAGTGACCATGTCTCAGAATCAACAAGCCGTCTATGTGTGCGCGATTACCAAGGGCAAACTCTGGCTACCCAAAGGGGAGCTGCCATGTATCCCCTTGTCGCAGTTACCCTTTTCTGGCGGTGAAACCGTAACAGTCGGTGATTATCAGCACACGCCCGTCGTGGGGGTATTTAATTGTAACCCGATGCTTCCCCATGATGAGATGGCGGGTTTACGAGACTTACTTCCCTCCCTGTCAGCCGACTTATTTGCATTAGTGGGGTGTGTGGTTCAGCTCGATTATATGCGCCAGCAGCAAGCATTCTGTGGTCGTTGTGGTCAGCGCACTGCGTTCGACGCTCAGGCGGTGGCGATGCGGTGCGCTAACTGTCAGCGTCACGATTATCCGCGTGTCTCGCCGTGTGTGATTGTGGCGGTGCGCGATGATAAGCGGTTACTACTGGCACAACATCCAAGGCATAAAACCGGGATGTATACCGTGATTGCTGGGTTCGTCGAGCCCGGAGAAACGCTCGAACAGTGTGTGGCGCGCGAGGTCGAGGAGGAGACGGGGATTCAGGTTAAAAATATCCGTTATATGGATAGCCAGCCTTGGGCGTTTCCCTCTAATTTGATGATGGGCTTTTTAGCAGAGTATGCGGGCGGTGAGTTAAAGCCTGACTACGAAGAGCTCAGTGACGCACAATGGTTTGATTGCGACGCCCTACCGCCAGTGGCGCCAAGGGGGACGATTGCCCGACGCTTGATTGAGGCCAGTTGCACCTGGGCGCAGGCATAAAAAAACCCGGCCGTAGGGGAGCCGGGGTAAGATGCGAACATATTGTCTTTCGTAGACCTATTGTCGTTATGGGTCGGTTGTAACATGCGGTTAAATGATCAGCAATCCTTTGCTGCCCCTAGGTGACAGTTTTATGATCCTGTTAACAAAGCTTGGCTTTTGTTGCTACCGCACAGTGATACAATGAGCGCCACTATTCGCACACAGGTTTAACACAATGACCGAATTAAAAAACGATCGTTATTTACGCGCCCTTTACAAGCAGTCAGTCGATTGCACCCCCGTATGGATGATGCGCCAAGCGGGTCGCTATCTACCGGAGTATCGTGAATTGCGTGCGCAAGCGGGGGATTTTTTGTCATTGTGTAAAAACGCCGAGCTGGCTTGCGAAGTCACCATGCAGCCACTGCGTCGTTTCGATTTAGATGCGGCGATCTTGTTCTCAGACATCCTCACCATTCCGGATGCGATGGGGCTCGGGCTGTACTTTGAAACAGGTGAGGGTCCCAAGTTTTCCCGCCCCATCACCTGTAAAGCCGACGTGGATAAAATTGGCATGCCTGATCCCGAAGGGGAACTGCAGTATGTGATGAATGCGGTACGTACCATCCGTCGTGAGTTAAACGGTGACGTGCCGTTAATTGGTTTTTCGGGAAGCCCGTGGACCTTGGCGACCTACATGGTGGAAGGTGGCACCTCAAAAGCCTTTACCAAAATTAAGAAGATGATGTATGTCGAGCCTCAAACTCTGCATGCCTTACTCGATAAACTCGCTGACAGCGTGACCAGTTATTTGAATGCGCAAATTAAAGCCGGCGCCCAGTCGGTTATGGTGTTTGATACCTGGGGGGGCGTGCTCACGCCACGCGACTACAACGACTTTTCTTTGCAGTATATGCAGAAAATCGTTGATGGCCTTATTCGCGAAAATGACGGTCGCCGTGTCCCTGTTACCTTGTTCACCAAAAATGCGGGGATGTGGTTAGAGCATATCGCGGCCACAGGGTGTGACGGTGTGGGACTAGACTGGACCATTAACATTGCGGATGCCAAAGCGCGAATTGGCGACAAAGTGGCGCTGCAAGGCAATATGGATCCATCGATGCTCTATGCGAGCCCAGAGCGCATTCGCCAAGAGGTCGCCACCATCCTCGAAGGGTTTGGAGAGGGCACGGGCCATGTGTTTAACCTTGGGCATGGCATTCATTTGGATGTGCCGCCAGAAAACGCAGGCGCCTTTATTGATGCGGTGCATGAACTCTCGCGCCCTTACCACGATTAGTCAAACACGCTCGCCGTCTGGCGAGCGTTGTTCTTTTTAGCCTCAATCGTATAAAGCCTGTTGAACGTGATAACGCATGGCGGGCACCACCTGCTCTTCAAACCACGGATTGCGGCGCAGCCATAAGCTATTTCTGGGAGAAGGGTGAGGCAGTGCAAAGGTATGAGGGGCCCACTTTTGCCAGTGCTTGACGGTCTCGGTCAAAGTTTTGGGTTTATTGGCTAAATAGTACTGCTGTGCATATTGGCCAATCAGCAAGGTTACCGCAACATGAGGAAGGTGCGCTTTGATTGCCTGGTGCCATACGGGGGCGCAGATACGCGCCGGCGGTAGATCGCCCGATTTACCTTTGCCGGGATAACAAAAGCCCATGGGCATGATGGCAAATAAATCCGACTGATAAAACTGCTCACGTGTGACCCCCAGCCATTCACGCAGGCGGTCGCCACTGGGGTCATTAAACGGCAGCCCACTCTCATGGACACGTCTACCTGGTGCTTGGCCGATAATCAGAACTCGAGCGTCACCACTGGCCTGGATCACCGGCCGAGGGCCGTCTGCTAGCCAATGCTGACACAAACGGCATTCACGTGCTGCGGCTAAAGCCGTGTCTAAATCCGGAAAGAGCATTAGTACCCTTTGTCAAAGTCGACAGTGTGAATCAGAGGCTGGCCTGCATGCCAGCGACGATAATTATCCGCAAAGAGCGCAAAAACCTGCTCAGGAAAACTGACGGCAGCAATATGTGGCGTCACGCTCACGTTGGGGTGTGTCCAAAAGGGGTGCTGCTTCGGCAGCGGCTCTTGTTGCATCACATCCAAGACCGCCAGGCGTAGTTTTTTGTTGTCTAAAGCGTCGAGCAGGGCGAGCTCATCCACGGTCGCGCCACGGCCAACGTTAATAAACAAGAGATGTTGCCCATGCTGCCAAAAAACTGCATTCAGGCATTGGTATGTGGCTGGCGTCGTGGGCAAGGTACTGACCAAAACATCTACCTCGCCCAAGCGTTGCTGTAATGCTGGCAGCGTCAGTGTGTGATCAAAGCTATCGACTGGCCGCCCATCTTGGTTGACGCCAAGTACCGTCATGCCAAAGGCGTGTGCGACGGTCGCGATATGCTGGCCAATCGCCCCTGTGCCTAAGATGGCGAGCGTTTGCCCTCGCAATGACTGATAGGGTTGAGGCTGCCAGTGACACTGCGCTTGTTGCTTCGCGTACTGACCAATATGTCGGCTTTCATTGAGCACAAACCCGAAGACATATTCGGCCATCAGTGCCCCGAATATGCCGCGCACGTTGGTGAGTTGATAATGACGGAAAGGGGCTTTAATCAGGGCATCGGTACCGGCAAAGGTCGACTGGAGCCAACGCAACGCCTTGGCTTTGGGCAATAGCGGGGCCGCAAGCGGCGGATCGGCCAACCAGATACTGGCCTCCTCTGCGGATGAGGTGATAGCGAGATCGGGGAGCTGAGCCGTTTCAATCAACTGGTGATAAGTCTCGGCATGCTCGCTGACAACGTAAATTTTATCCACAAAGGCTCCTTTTTATGGTGGGGGGAATCAAGTACACTGAGCGCATTCTATGAGGATAACACTCCTTCTCGCTATTAAAGATCAACTGGCTATGTTACGAAACCCTTTACAACTACGTTTGGAAAAATGTGAGAATTGGCAGCATATTTGTTTTATGGCTGCGCTGGTGGAGCGTATGGTGCCCAACTATGCCCTTTACTGTGCGCAAACCGAGTTTGCTGATCCCCAAGCGTTTCGCAATATTCTCGATGCAGTGTGGGAGTCGCAAACAGTCAAAACGGCCAAGATTGATTTTGAGCGGCAGCTGGAGAAGCTGGAGCCATTGATCCCGGTGGCTGACGATGAGGCCATTTACCTGATCTACCCGGCAATTGATGCTTGCATCGCCTTGTCTCAGCTTGTTCACGCCCTGTTGGATCGTGATGAAATACTCCCTATTACCCTGAAAGTCTCTCAGCAATCTGTCCACAGCGTAGCGCAGCTAGAAGAGGCGCAGACGGGTGAGGCGGTGACGGATGAGAATCAAAAGACGTTTGAAGCGGTTTGCGAAGAATGGGATGCCCAATGGGCCATTTTTCGCGTGCTGAAAAGTGCGGAAAGCCGTGATGTGGAGATGATCAAAAGCATTCGCCAAGAGCTGCGTGAGGCGGGCGTGAGTAACCTTGGGTTAAGTGTCGAGTAAGCACACTTTATCCGAGAAAAGGCGGCGCAAGCCGCCTTTTCTGATCATGACTCATCCGTATGTCGCTGCACCGGGGGTTCATCGTCGTCTTGGCTTTCAATCATGTTGTGCTGCTTCTTCCAAGCATCCCAACGCTGATAAGCGAGTTGTTGCATATCGGTGACCGTGTCCGCCTCATCGATGATTTCTCGCCCCGTTAAGTACTCAAACACATCCTCCAAGGTGATAATACCTTGCACCGTGCCATATTCATCGACAATCATCGCCAACTGGGCGCGGCGGATCATCAATATATCAAACGCTTGCAAAACACTGTTGCCGGGAAGGATCACCGCGAGGGGGCGCATGAGATTGCCTATCGGCGTTTGGCCAGCGCCTTGGGTTTTGGCTTCATAGATATTGGACTTATGGACAAAGCCTAGAATATCGTCACGCTGTTCACCGTAAACCAGTGGGCGAGAGAATGGGCAGTCACCGTGTTCGTCGAGGAAGGTATTCACATCCATCTCGGCAGGAATGCGAAACAGGACCGGGCGCGGTGTCATCAGCTGTGTTGCGGGCAGGTCACGTAACTTCAGCATGTTATGAAGCATTTGCGTTTCGTCCTCACCCATTTCTCCACTTTCTGAGGCCAGCATCGCCATCGCTGAGATTTCGTCCCGCAGTTTAACATGGGTGGTGTCCGCACTAAGTCGCTTGGTAATTTGTTCAGACAGCCAAACGAATGGCGTCAGCGCCCACACCATCCACTTGAGTACCAGCGCCGCGCCAGGTGCCAATTGCGGCCAGAAGTTCGCGCCAATGGTTTTAGGGATGATTTCTGAGAGAAGCAGAATCGCAAGCGTCAATACGGCAGAGAAAACCCCGACCCACGCATCGCCAAACACGTGAGCCGCTTGCGCCCCCGCGCCAGCTGCCCCGACTGTATGGGCGATGGTATTGAGGGTTAAAATGGAGGCCAAAGGGCGATCAATATCCTTCTTAAGCGCATTGAGCCGCTCGGCGGCAGGATGCGCTTGATGGCGCAGGTTCGCTATGTAGCTAGGGGTGATGCTAAGCAAAATCGCTTCGAGCACAGAGCAGATGAATGAGACACCAATAGAAAGCGAAATAAAAAGAACCAGAATGAGCATAGGTTTCCGGAGTTAAAAGCCAATCAACACCCTAAAGATCAGGCCATTGGCGGGCTTTTACAACCATTCAACTGAGAAAAAACGCAACAAATTGTGAGATCGCGCTCAGTTTGTGGTTAAAGAGCCTCCATACAGCCACACTCAGCGCCACAAACCTTTGCCAGCCGGGCTTCTTTTGAATTAGAGTGACTTCGTCTCTAAAAAACCTAGAAGGGAAGACATAATGAACAAGACCCAACTGATCGACCTGATCGCGGAAAAAGCAGACCTTTCAAAAGCACAAGCGAAAACAGCTTTGGAAGCGACTTTGGGCGGTATTGAAGGCGCCTTAAAAGAAGGCGAGCAGGTACAACTGATTGGCTTCGGTACGTTTAAGCTTAACCACCGTGCAGCACGCACCGGTCGTAACCCACAAACGGGTCAAGAAATTCAAATCGCTGCAGCAAACGTCCCTGCGTTTGTCGCAGGTAAAGCGTTAAAAGACGCGGTTAAGTAAGCACGCATGCTGATGTCGCCATAGCCTCCTGCTATGGCGTTTTTGTCTCTGAGCCCGCCATGCGATTTTACCTCTGTATACTTGCCTTAGTAATGGCACTGACAGGCTGTTCTAGCGGTAAGCCGCCAAAGCCCGTCACTCATACTACCGCATTCTCAGCGGGAGATTATCGCGCCGTTTATTGGCTAGATAGCCAACAAGGGCAGGTTATCGGTTTAGCGGAGAAAGCGTGGCAAGGCGATTACGGTCAGTACCGCAGTGAATATGCTTGGCGAGCGGGTAGTCTGCGTGCGTTAAAACGTGAAGGGAAAAAGCTGGTCGATAACCGCTTGGTGCCCTTTTCGATGCACGTACGGTTTGACGCCAATGGTGAGCCGGTTTTCCAGCGCTATCATCAAGGTGATGCGCTGTTGCCTTTAGACAGTGCGACTTTATCCCGCCTGTATCAAGAAGCGAATCAAATTGAGCGCCAAGCGCAGGCGCAATTAGCCAACAATGTCTCGGTGCTGCAAGCGCAGCGACAAGGTGAATATTGGCTTGATTGCGACAACGATCGTCAGCGTTGGGCATTTCCCGAGACGATGACACCGTCTTTAGTGCAGCGTCTCAACCAGCCTGGCACGTTTGTGATTGCAGGAGGGAGCCCAAGTATCGGTCGCGACCAGATAGACTTTTTGGTACATGTCGAGGGGGAAAAGCGTTGTTTACAGCGCCCTCGCTTACTGGATGAGTAAAGTGAAGAGCGGTGAAAAAATGCGCCTACTTGGCGCATTTTTTATATCATGTGTTGCGACAATTATGCCATTTGCTCGCGTGAAACGGCGCGGTGGGCGATGTCACAGCGGTAGAAACAACCGGGCCAATGAATCAAGGCCGCGAGCGCGTCAGCCCCTTGTTTTGCCGTGGTCACATTCTCACCTAATGCGGTAGCACAGAGTACACGCCCGCCAGCGGTCACGATATCGCCGTCTTTTAGCGCGGTACCTGCGTGAAACACTTTGGCCGTCTCACTATCGGTGGGCAACCCAGTGATACGATCGCCTTTTCGATACTCACCTGGATAACCGCCAGCGGCTAAGACCACACCCACGGCTGCACGCTGATCCCAGTGAGACTCGACCTTATCAAGGCGTCCCTCTGTGCCCGCCAAGCAAAGCGCAACCAAGTCAGATTGCAAGCGCATCATAATTGGTTGGGTTTCCGGATCGCCGAAGCGACAGTTAAACTCGATCACTTTTGGGGTGCCATCGGCGGTAATCATGAGTCCAGCGTACAAAAAGCCGGTGTAGGGCACACCGTCTTCATGCATCCCTTTCACGGTGGGCATGATCACCTCTTCCATCACGCGTTGGTGAATCGCATCGGTCACCACAGGGGCGGGTGAGTATGCACCCATCCCGCCGGTATTCAGGCCGGTATCGCCTTCACCGACCCGTTTGTGGTCTTGGCTGGTGGCCATGGGGAGCACATGCTCGCCATCCACCATGACGATAAAGCTTGCTTCTTCACCTTGCAGGAATTCCTCGATGACCACACGGTGGCCTGCTTCACCAAATGCGTTACCCGAGAGCATATCGCGTACCGCGTCGGTGGCTTCTTGCTCGGTCATTGCCACAATGACGCCCTTACCGGCGGCCAAGCCATCGGCTTTGACCACAATGGGCGCACCTTTTTCAGCGATGTAGGCTAGCGCGGGCTCAACCGTAGAAAAGGTTTGGTAGTCAGCGGTGGGAATACCGTGACGTGCCAAAAAGTCTTTACTGAAGGCTTTTGAGCCTTCAAGTTGTGCCGCTGCTTGGGTAGGGCCAAAGATAGCCAAGCCGTGTTCACGGAAGGCATCGACCACGCCCAAGACCAGTGGCGCTTCTGGGCCCACGATGGTTAAGCCAATCTGTTGCTCGCGCGCAAAGGCCAGCAATCCCTCAACGTCATCAGCAGCAATGGCGATATTGCTGACTTTTTCCTCGTGGGCGGTGCCGGCATTGCCCGGTGCGCAATATACGATTTCAACGTTTGATGACTGCGCGGCTTTCCACGCTAGGGCATGTTCACGGCCACCGCCACCAATCACTAATACCTTCATGTTTTCTCCTTCATACCCACTTAGTGGCGGAAATGGCGCATACCGGTAAAGACCATCGCCATGCCATGCTCATTGGCGGCGGCAATCACTTCTTCATCACGCATCGAACCACCCGGTTGGATCACGCAGGTGATCCCAGCGTTTGCCGCAGCATCAATACCGTCACGGAAAGGGAAGAAAGCATCGGAGGCCATCACGCTACCGGCCACTTCGAGCTGCTCATCGGCCGCTTTAATACCGGCTATTTTCGCCGAGTAGACGCGGCTCATTTGGCCGGCGCCCACGCCAATGGTCATGCTGTCTTTAGCATACACAATCGCGTTCGATTTCACGTATTTTGCCACTTTCCAGCAAAATAGCGCATCGTTTAGCTCTTTGTCTGTGGGCTGGCGCTCAGTGACAATACGCAAATCGTCTAAACCGACCATGCCTTGGTCGCGGGCTTGGACTAACAAGCCGCCGTTAACCCGCTTACTATCCCAACCTGTGGTGCGCGTTTGCCATTGACCACACTCGAGAAGGCGTACGTTCTTCTTCGCTGCGACCACCGCTTTGGCGGCGTCACTGACGCGAGGGGCGATGATCACTTCAACAAATTGACGTTCGACAATGGCTTGTGCCGTGTCGCTGTCCAGTTCACGGTTAAAGGCAATAATGCCACCAAATGCTGAGGTAGGATCGGTTTGATAAGCACGTTGATAGGCGCTGAGTAAGTCTTCACCGATGGCAACGCCACAGGGATTGGCGTGCTTTACAATCACGCAAGCAGGCTGTTCAAACTCTTTCACGCACTCTAATGCCGCATCGGTGTCAGCGATATTGTTATAAGACAGCGCCTTGCCCTGTAGTTGGGTCGCCGTCGCTACCGAGGCCTCTTGCGGTTGAGTTTCAGTATAAAACGCGCCTGCCTGATGGCTGTTCTCGCCATAGCGCATGTCTTGCTTTTTGACCCAATGTTGCGTCAGGGTGCGCGGGAATGGCGAGTCTTGGCTCTCTTCGGCGTGATGGTAGGCAGGGACTTGGGTGCCAAAGTAATTTGCAATCATGGCATCGTAGGCCGCGGTGTGCTCAAACGCGGCAATGGCTAAATCAAAGCGCGTGGCATGTGTCAAAGAGTGCTGATGCTGATCCATCTCGGTCAGCACGCGATCATAGTCTTGGCTGTTCACCACAATGGTGACGTCGGCATGGTTTTTCGCCGCTGAACGTACCATGGTCGGACCGCCGATATCGATATTTTCGATGGCTTGCTCACGTGTGCAGTCTGGGTTGGCAACGGTCTGTGCGAACGGGTAGAGATTCACCACCACCATATCAATCGGTGCGATCTGATGGCTTTCCATCACCGCATCGTCTTGACCGCGTCGGCCCAAAATGCCGCCGTGAATTTTCGGATGGAGGGTTTTCACGCGGCCATCCATCATTTCGGGGAAGCCGGTATGCTCGGAGACTTCGGTGACCGCAAGGCCGCTTTCTGCGAGTAAACGGGCCGTGCCGCCGGTCGAAAGCAGTTCGACACCGCGTTGGGCGAGCGCTTGGGCAAACTCGACCACACCGGTTTTATCAGACACGCTCAGTAACGCGCGACGAATAGGACGCAGATTTTCCATGGCTTAGTTCTCTTCACTGACAGATTGAATGCTTATCAAAGCCCATCGTGTCTATCAACATGGATAAGCTTTATTAAATCGCCAACTGTCAAAGCGGCGATATTCTATCTGATTTTGTTTGCGCAATCGATTGCTATTTGCTGATGGCGACACTTTTATTGTTTTTACACTTCAGCTTTTTCTGGTTCTCATGCAATGCTGGTCATAAGGTCGCGGCTTTGCTACAAAAAGAAGGATCAATCGCATTACGATAGAGGAGCGGTGATGACCAAATTGCTGCAAATTGGCGAGCTTGCCAAGCACTGTGGTGTCTCTACCGACACACTGCGTTTTTATGAAAAATCAGGCTTGCTGGCGCCGAGTGCGCGCACCGAAGGTGGATACCGGCTTTATGCCGATGAGGCCATTAGCCAAGTGATGTTCATTTTGCGCGGCAAAGAGATGGGGTTATCGCTTGATGAAATTCACGAGTTGTCCGACATTCGCGAAGAAGCGACCTTACACACTTGTGCAGAAGTAAAAGGGATCACCCAGCGGCGCCTGAATGAGGTCTCAGAGAAGATAGCGGCGCTTGAGCGGGTCAAGCATGCACTGACACGTTTAAATGCCGCCTGCTGCGGTATGGACGACGATGACGCGACCCATTGCTCGATATTGGAAACCCTGGCGGAGAGTGAGGACTCCAACTCATGCTGCTAAAGAGGGAGCACTTATGCGCAGTCAGAGGCAACAAAAACGGGCTAGCCGGTTGACGGTTAGCCCGTTTTATCACAACCAAACCAATGGTTGATTAGTTCATGCCGTATTTTTTCAGTTTTTTACGCAATGTACCGCGGTTAATGCCCATCATGGTGGCTGCGCGCGTTTGGTTACCGCGCGTGTATTGCATGATGGTATCCAGCAGTGGCTGCTCAACTTCTGCGAGGACAAGCTCATACAGATCGTTGACTTCCTGGCCATTCAATTGCGCGAGGTAGTTCTTCAAGGACGCTTTTACAGAGTCACGAAGTGGCTTTTGCGTAATTTGATCTTGTGAAGTTACAGTCGTTACTGTCAATGTTTCGGAAGTCAGGTTTTGTTCGAACATATTCTGTCAGCTCTTCTCGTATTTATGCAACGTTGTCGAAGTAGCCTTGCAGCGCATCGATCTGCTGTGGTGCATCTTCGATTGCGTTGAAGGTGCGGCGAAAGTCGCCAATTTGGTCATGCTCTTTTAGGTACCAGCCCACGTGTTTACGGGCAATACGTAACCCTTTGAGCTCCCCATAAAACTGATGAAGCTCTTGAACATGACCCAACAAAATTGTCCTAACCTCTTCTAGTGAAGGGGCAGGCAAGTGCTCACCTGTGGTGAGATAGTGGTGGATTTCGCGAAAAATCCACGGGCGTCCTTGAGCAGGGCGACCAATCATTACCGCATCCGCACCCGTGTAGTCGAGGACATACTGAGCTTTTTCTGGTGAGTCAATGTCGCCATTGGCAATCACCGGAATGGATACCGCTGCCTTGGCAGCCTTAATGCTGTCGTATTCTGCTTCACCTTTGTACATACAGGCACGCGTGCGGCCATGCAGTGCAAGGGCTTGGATGCCACAATCTTCCGCCATCCGGGCGATCTCAACACAATTCTTATTGTCCGGATCCCAGCCTGTGCGCGTTTTGAGTGTCACGGGAACATCCACCGCGTTTACCGTGGCTTTGAGGATTTGCTCAATGAGATCAGGCCGCGTTAGCAAGGCAGAGCCTGCTAACTTTTTATTGACCTTCTTCACCGGACAACCCATGTTGATGTCGATAATTTGCGCCCCGTTTTCAACACAAAACTGCGCTGCGTCAGCCATAAGCTCGGGTTCAGCCCCCGCGATTTGCACCGAACGCAGACCGGACTCGTCAATATGAACCATGCGCTTTTGCGATTTGCTCGTCCGCCACAACGCTGGATTCGACGACATCATTTCGCTAATAGCCATGCCCGCACCATGTGCAAGACATAACTCACGAAATGGTCTATCTGTCACGCCTGCCATTGGGGCAACGATCAAGGGGACATCCAGGGTGTAGGGTCCGATACGCAAAAGCTCTAAATCCTCTTCAGCCGCTCTGAGTCAGCAAGGGCGCGCATTTTACGCATTTTTTCAGCATCTGAAAAGGACAATATTTGAGCATTGATGGCTTGATTTTTACAGCAGTTTTTGTATCGATGGTGTTTCGCTGATTAATCAAGCAGTTCGAGTAGCACGTCAGCCATGGCTTACCGACGACAGTGAATAGGGGCGGTAAGCCAATGGCATCATCATTTGGCCAGTTACTCGGGCAAATGACCGCTGATCCGGCACCACTCTTCGCGCTCGACAATCGGGTCGATAGTGAGACTATCACGGTAATGGTTCGCCACATCATCCGCTTGAGTTTCTAGCACGCCAGACATCGCCAGCTGACCACCGGGTTTGATCAGGCCTTTGATGACACTCGATAATTCACGCAATGGTCCGGCAAGAATATTGGCCACCACCACATCGGCGTTTAAGTCAGCCGGTTGATCGTTAGGAAGATAGAGGTGAAGTTGGTCGGCGACACCATTGCGCTCGGCGTTATCTTTTGATGCCAGCAGCGCTTGTGGGTCAATATCAATACCAATCACACGCTCGGCTCCAAGTTTAATCGCCGCAATTGCGAGAATGCCGGAGCCACAGCCAAAATCAATCACGGTTTTGCCGCTTAAATCCAGACTATCAAGCCATTCCAAGCATAATGCGGTGGTCGGGTGCGAGCCGGTGCCAAAGGCGAGGCCCGGGTCGAGCATCACGTTCACCGCGTTGTCATCAGGTACCTCACACCAGGTTGGACAGATCCACAACCGCTCGCCAAATTGAATTGGCTTAAAGTTATCCATCCATGCGCGTGTCCAGTCTTTGTCTTCCAACTGCTCGACTTTATGAGCAAAGTTTTCAGCCAGCAATGGACTGGCTTGTAATACCGCTAACACTGTGCCCATATCGGCTTGAGCATCGAACAAGGCCATGATGTCTGTTTCGCCCCACAAGCGCGTTTCGCCGGGTAAAGGCTCAAATACCGGGGTGTCTTTGGCATCTAAGAAGGTGACAGATAGGGCGCCCGTTTCTTCCATTAGCAGGTCGCCAATCGCTTCGGCGTTGTCAGACGTTGCATTCAGTTTGAGTTGGATCCAAGGCATGGTGTGTCTCGTGTCGGAAAAGGAATACGTCGATTTTACCAGATCCATACTGTGCTCGCTGCACAAGATGATGACAGCATGATGAGCATTGAGGGTGGGTGGGATTTTTTGCAAGTTAGCGCGGGTTTTATGCAAATAGCCCTTTATTTATTATGGCTATTGACTACATTATTGCTCCGCGACTGGTAGCAAGTTTGGCGGCTTTGCGCCTCACTGTCATGGATAAGCGAAGGATTGGAGAATGAGAGATACGGGCCCAGTGACACAAAAAGAGGTGATGTTTAACGGTTTAGGGGAGCTGGTATCGAAAACCGATCTTCACGGCAAGATACAATACGCCAATGATGCCTTTATCGAAATATGCGGTTATAGCCGTGATGAGCTAATCGGCAGCGACCATAATCTCGTTCGCCACCCTGATATGCCACCGGCCGCGTTCAAGGACCTTTGGCAGACCATCAAGGCCGGTAAAAATTGGCGCGGTATGGTTAAAAATCGGTGTAAAAACGGTGACCACTATTGGGTAAACGCCTTTGTATCACCGGTAGTAAAAGACGGGAACATCGTTGGTTATCAATCTGTGCGCAGCGAGCCTAGCCGCAATGAAGTTGCGGAGGCTGAGACGCTGTATCGCAAGCTGAGAGACAACCCGACACGCCCACTCCCCCCGGCTCCTCTGATGCAGCGTCTTCAGTTGCGATTCTTTTTCAACCTTTGTTTTGTGTTGGCGTTGGCGCTATGTACTTTAGGTATGGGACTGGCGCTCAGGCAGGGGCAACTCTCTTTGTTCGGCGTGATGGCGACACTGCTGCTGCTCACGGCAGGTATGACTTGGGTGATGCAAACCCGTGTAATTGGCGCAATCAAAGAGACCAGTGAGGCGTTGAAACACTTAGCTTCAGGGAACCTTGTCTCTGGGGATGAACCGGTTCGTCATGATGAATTGGGTGAGCTCAATGATAATTACCGCATGGTGAAAGCACGGTTTGGCGCGATCATCGGTCAAGTGGTGGAGAACACCCAAGTGCTCCTCGCACATGCGGATCATCTGGCGGCACGCGGCCGTAGCGTGCAAGACAACATGAGCACGCAATCGTCACAGATCACCCATGTTGCCAGCGCGATGACGCAAATGAGTGCCACCATTGAGCAAGTGGCACAAAACATGAACCGTACTGCCGACATTATCTCCCTCACGCAAGGGCGTGCGAGTGAGGGGGCCGATGTGGTCGGCCGTGCGACCACCAGCATGACTGACTTTATCCAAGAGTTGGAGCAGACCATTGCACACATTCAAGCCAGTGCTGAAGAAAGTCAAAAAATTACTCAGGTGACACAAACAATCAGTGACATTGCCGAGCAAACCAACTTACTGGCTCTGAATGCGGCTATCGAGGCTGCGAGAGCCGGAGAGCAGGGGCGAGGTTTTGCCGTCGTCGCCGATGAAGTACGGAGCCTAGCGCAGCGCACCCAACAGGCGACCCGTGATATAAAAACCATGCTAGAGGGGCTACATACGGGGATCCATCACTCCTCTGAACGAGTGCTAAGTAATAACCACATGGCGCAAGAAACGCTGGCAGTGGTGGCGGAATCGCGCGCGGTACTGGCAGACATCTTTGATAAAGTGAATCAAGTTAAGGTAATGGGGAGCGAAGTGGCGACAGCGGCGGATGAGCAGGCCAATGTGACCAAAGACATGAGTGAGTCGGTGGAGCAAATAAATGGTCAAAGCCACACCGCCAGTGAGCAGGCGACGCAAACGGCAGATATTGCGGCGCAACTGATGAGTCAGTCGTTGTACCTAAAAGAAACCTTGAATGATTTTAAGTTGGCCGGTCAGGCGAGAGATAAAGGTCAGCCTGCAAAGGCTTAAGAGAGCTCGCAAGATAATCATGCTAAAAAGGATAAAAAAACCGCCGATTGACGGCGGTTTTGTGCTTACCTTGAAGCGGTTATATCGCTTCTAGTGCCAAGATGTCATTACGACAAACCAAGCTTTTTCTCGAGGTAATGAATGTTAGCGCCCCCATGTTGGAAGTGCTCGTCATTCATAATATCGAGTTGTAGCGGAATATTGGTTTTAATCCCATCAATGACGGTTTCCGCGAGGGCATTACGCATGCGCGCAATGGCGACATCGCGGTTCTCTCCGTAACAGATAAGCTTGCCGACCATGGAGTCATAGTGGGGCGGTACTTGATAGCCTGCGTACACATGTGACTCCCAACGCACGCCCATCCCACCTGGCGAGTGGAAGCGTTCAATCTTCCCTGGACTAGGGATAAATCGCTCTGGATCTTCAGCGTTGATCCGGCATTCAACCGCATGGCCACGAATTTGGATGTCGTCTTGGGTGAACGACAGAGGTTGACCTGCTGCAATACGCAGTTGCTCTTTGACCAAGTCAATCCCGGTCACCATTTCGGTAACGGGGTGCTCGACCTGAATGCGAGTGTTCATTTCAATAAAGTAGAACTCGCCGTTTTCATATAAAAACTCAAAGGTACCTGCGCCGCGATAGCCAATTTCAACGCATGCGCGGCAGCAACGTTCGCCAATGAATTTTCGCATCTCTGCGGTAATACCAGGGGCTGGCGCTTCCTCAACCACTTTTTGATGGCGACGCTGCATCGAGCAATCTCGCTCACCCAGGTGAATCGCCCCGCCTTGACCGTCGGCGAGCACCTGTACTTCAACATGGCGTGGATTTTCCAGGAATTTTTCCATGTAAACCATGTCGTTGCTGAACGCCGATTTGGCTTCAGCACGGGTCATCGCAATCGCATCAACCAATTCAGCTTCGGAGCGAACCACGCGCATTCCCCGGCCACCGCCGCCGCCTGATGCTTTGATGATCACCGGGTAGCCAATGCGCTTAGCAATGGTTTTGTTTTTTTCCTGATCGCTGCCCAATGGACCGTCTGAACCAGGCACACAGGGCACCCCTGCTTTTTTCATTGCTTCAATGGCCGACACCTTATCGCCCATCAGACGGATGGTGTCAGCTTTGGGGCCGACAAAGACAAACCCTGAACGCTCAACTTGTTCGGCAAAATCCGCGTTTTCGGATAAGAATCCGTAACCGGGGTGAATCGCCACCGCGCCGGTAATTTCAGCCGCGCTGATAATGCGGGGAATGTTGAGGTAACTTTGGTTGCTTGGCGCCGGGCCAATACACACGGTTTCATCGGCGAGCAACACGTGTTTAAGATCACGGTCTGCGGTAGAGTGCACCGCGACGGTTTTAATCCCCAGCTCTTTACACGCACGTAAAATGCGCAGTGCAATTTCACCGCGGTTAGCAATTACAATTTTATCTAACATGCGCCCTCGCTTATTCGATGATCACGAGTGGTTCGTCGAATTCAACGGGCTGACCGTCTTCACATAGAATCGCTTTGACCACACCGCTCTTGTCGGCTTGGATTTGGTTCATCATCTTCATCGCTTCGACAATGCACAGGGCATCGCCTTCATTCACCTGGCTGCCGACTTCAACAAATGCGGCAGACTCAGGGCTTGGAGCGCGATAGAAGGTACCGACCATTGGGGAAAGCACTTGGTGTCCCGTCGGTTGTGGTGCACTTGCAGGCTCAGCAGCCGGCGCTTCAGGGGCGGCTGGCGCGGGGGCCGGGGCCGCTGGTGCCGCGTATTGCGGGGCGGCCATTTGTACCGGTGCAGCAGGGGAAGAGCGGCTGATACGAACTGACTCTTCACCTTCGGCAATTTCTAGCTCGGAGATGCCAGACTCTTCAACAAGTTCGATCAGTTTCTTAATCTTACGGATATCCATGATAGGTCTCTTCTATATGTTTTGTTTTACTCAGCCGCAAACGCTAAATGACGCGCGGCCGCTGTTAAGGCGAATTCATAACCATCAGCGCCAAACCCGCTGAGCACCCCGACGGCTTTGTCTGATAAGTACGAGTGATGCCGGAAGGGCTCTCGGGCATAAACATTCGACAAATGCACTTCGATAAAGGGGATACTCACACCCAGTAAAGCGTCACGCAGGGCTACGGAGGTGTGGGTCAGCGCGGCTGGGTTGATGATGATAAAATCCACGGTCTCCATCGCTTGGTGGATTTTATCGATAAGGCTAGCTTCGCTATTGGATTGAAAGTGTTCAAGATTGAGCCCCAAGGTCGTGGCTTGTGCCTCGAGAGCCGCCATGATTTGGCCAAGCGTTTGGGCGCCGTAATGTTCGGGCTCACGCTGACCGAGCAAATTAAGGTTTGGGCCATTTAACACTAAAACTTGGTTTCTTGTAGACATCTTGACGCTTACTTCTCCTATTCGCTGTTATTGTGCAGCTTAACGCGGATTCCAGCCGATGGACATGTTATGACGGCGCATACCATGCAATTTTGTCCTTACTGACAGCAATTATAGAGACTTCAGCGCAAATCGCAGCAAAATACTGGTCTAATCAGCACAGTTTGTCTGTTAGCGATATCAAAAGGGTTGCTCGTCGGCGGTTTGATGCGGGATGACACCGCAAGTCCCTACTTTTGTGTGATTGCGAGGGAGGGAAAGAGTTCAGTTTACCGTGTGCTGGGGATCAAAAAAGCCGCCCGAAGGCGGCAAAGGTTGCTAAGCAATCTTTCGTTAGGGTTAAACCACACTTTCTTTTTCTGCGATAAGCTTATCGACCACACTAGGATCGGCCAATGTGGAGGTATCGCCAAGACTACCGGTATCACCAGTGGCGATTTTGCGCAGAATGCGACGCATGATCTTGCCTGAACGGGTTTTAGGCAGTGCATCCGTCCAGTGGATGAAGTCGGGTGTCGCAATGGGGCCAATCTCTTTGCGCACCCACTCTTTGACTTCCTTGTGGAGTTCGGCGCTGGGCACTTCACCCGCATTGAGGGTGATATACGCATAGATCGCTTGGCCTTTGATATCGTGTGGCACACCAACAATCGCGGCTTCGGCAATCTTATCGAATGCGACGAGCGCCGACTCGATCTCTGCCGTTCCCATCCGGTGCCCCGAGATATTGAGGACATCATCGACACGGCCGGTTATCCAGTAATAGCCATCTTCATCGCGACGCGCCCCATCGCCGGTAAAGTACATCCCTTTAAAGGTGGAAAAGTAGGTTTGCTCAAAGCGGTCATGATCACCGAAGACGGTGCGCATTTGTCCTGGCCACGAGTCAAGCATGACCAGATTACCCTCGGTGGCACCGTCGAGTATATTGCCCATGTTATCCACTAATGCAGGCTGTACGCCAAAGAAAGGACGGGTTGCCGAGCCTGGTTTCAACGCGGTGGCGCCCGGTAGCGGGGTAATCAATATCCCACCGGTTTCTGTTTGCCACCAAGTGTCGACAATTGGACAGGCTTGGTTCCCTATGGTGCTGTGATACCACTCCCAAGCCTCTGGGTTGATGGGTTCACCCACCGAGCCCATGATCCGCAGTGAGTCGCGTTGGGTGCCCGCGACCGCTTCGTTGCCTTTTGCCATCAGTGCGCGAATCGCGGTGGGCGCGGTGTAAAGAATATTCACTTGGTGCTTATCGACCACTTCGCTCATGCGTGCCGTGCTTGGATAAGTGGGGACACCTTCAAATAAGATTGTTTTCGCACCATTGGCAAGCGGACCATAGACAAGGTAGCTGTGACCGGTGATCCAGCCGACATCTGCGGTACACCAGAACACGTCTCCCTCTTGATAGTCGAAGACATACTTAAAGGTCATCGCCGCGTACACCAGATAGCCACCGGTCGTGTGCAGTACCCCTTTTGGGGTGCCTGTGGAGCCTGATGTGTAAAGAATAAACAAAGGGTCTTCGGCTTTCATCTCTTCGGCGGGGCAGTCGTCTGACACCTTCGCGGCGGCCTCGTGCCACCACACATCACGATGACTGTGCCAGTCAATGTGTCCCCCGGTGCGTTGGTACACCACTACTTTTTCAATCGATTTCACTTTGGGGTTTGCTAGGGCATCATCGACGTTTTTCTTCAGGGGCACCGCACGGCCACCACGTATCCCTTCATCGGCTGTCACCACCACTTTGGCATTGGAGTCAATAATCCGACCGGCCAATGCTTCGGGAGAAAAGCCGCCAAATACCACGGTATGCACCGCACCGATACGGGCGCACGCCAGCATCGCGACGGCGGCTTCCATCACCATCGGCATATAAAGACACACCACATCGCCTTTTCTTACGCCGTTATCTTTTAGGACATTGGCAAATTGGCATACCTGCTGGTGGAGTTGGTGATAGGTGAGCGTGGCATCGTCTTTGGGGTCGTCGCCTTCCCAAATCAAGGCAACCTGATCGCCTCGCGCCTTGAGGTGACGATCGATACAGTTGGCTGCGACGTTGAGTGTGCCATCTTCAAACCAGCGGATATCCACGTGGCCGGTATCAAACGAGGTGTGTTTGACTTTGGTATAAGGCGTCATCCAATCCAGAATTTGCCCGTGCTCGCGCCAAAAGCCTTCTGGGTCGGCCACTGACTGCTGATAGAGTGCTTGATACTTGGCTTCATCCGCGTGTGCCTTTTGTGCTATTGAAGGCATGACGGGGTATACGTGACTATCGCTCATCCTGTTTCTCCTCGTGTCCGCGATGCTCCACGCGGCGCTTCCATGTCATGAGATGTCAGGCGTTACCGCTGCCTGGCAAACGAAAACCATGCAGTAAAGGTGTGACATATCGGGACGTCCGACAATTAGACTTTAGGATGACCCCATTGATTTTTAAGCGATTTGCGCAGTTGTCAGGCCAGATAGTGGGGGCTAGATCCCACTTTGTCTTTGCGTTCGTGCGCAAGTCGCGGCTTCGATGCGTTATTTGGATTGCAGCATGGGCATCTCACCTTGGGTGAGGCGGACATAAATCAATGCGGCGGCGAGCGCATCATCCAATGCATCATGCCGGGCCGGCAAAGGGACATCGAGGTGACGACTAATGGCTTCCATGCTGATGTCGTGATAGGCATTAGGTAGCAGGCGATCGAGTTTGCGTTGATAAATATCACTGACTTCAATCAGAGGGTTGGGGAGAGGAAAGCCGAGAAAATGCCGCGCGTAGCGATCGAGAATACTTTTATCATAACGAATGTGATAGCCGACCAATGGATGATTACCAATAAAGTCGACCAGTGCGGTGATTGCTTGATCTGCAGTGACACCGTGAACCAGATCCTGGTGGCGCAGACGATGAATTCTGACCGAGCCGGCGCTCAGACTCTCTGGCGCGGCCAGTGTCAAGGTGAGAGCGTGACTGGTGAGGATCCGATTGCCTTTAATCGGAGTGGCCGCAATCGTAACCAGCTCTGCACGGTGCGGATCCAAGCTGGTCGTTTCACAGTCCAGTGAAATCAGCGTGCTTGAGTCGGGGGGCAAAAATAAGTCCCGATAGGGTGAGTGTCGTAGACGATGACGGTACCAATGCCGAGTCAGCCAATTCAAATTAATCCCTCACGTGATAATGGAAAGCGAGTGACTCTTTGAACTTTTTCACCACATGCAGCCCGTGGCGCAGTAAGTCGCGTTCGCTAGAAGGGAGTTGAGCTACGTCGAGGTAGTTGCTTTGTGGTTCGCCACTCAATTGTTGTCTTAAACGTAATCGGATAAATAGCTTCAAGGCTTCGGAGAGGTTTTCCGCCGTTTCTTCCGCCAGTGCCCCTAGGTTGGCAAGCTGCTCCAGCCGCTCAAAGGTGTTGGTGTGTGGTACACCTTTTTCCAAGCTCATGGTACGTACGCCATGGACGATGGGAAAAATCCCCCCTTTTTTGATATCCAGCCCTTCTTTGCTGCTTTTGAGGGAGCCAAATACGGTCAAAGGAACGCGAAAGGCTAGCGCAGGACGGACAAAGGTGTTGAGCGTCAACATATTGTCGGTCAAGCTGTCTTTGAGTGGTGCTTGGATCGCATCAATCAGACTAAGATCGCCAGCGATCGGCTGGCTGTCAGCAAGGATCGCCAAGTCCATGACACTTTGATGGTTGGCACTTTGTGCCAGATTACGCACGGTTTGCTGCCATTGCGTGGCGGTTTTTACCCACTTGGGATTACTGACCATCACGTGACCCGGACAGGGCGGGTAACCGAGTTGATACAGTGTATGTGAAAAGGTCTCCATCACTTGCTGGCAATCGGGCCAGTTGAGATCGTCGGCGAGAATCAAGGCGTTGTCTTGGTCGGTTTTGAGTACTTGCTCGCCGCGCCCTTCAGAGCCCATGACCACCAAGCAGCACTGACGTTGGTAAGCCTCGGGCACTAACAAGCGAAAGGCTTTTTCCATGATTTGCTCATTCACCGTGGCG
The DNA here is from genome assembly GCF_001995695.1 of Salinivibrio sp. ML290. Lineage (NCBI taxonomy): Bacteria > Pseudomonadati > Pseudomonadota > Gammaproteobacteria > Vibrionales > Vibrionaceae > Salinivibrio > Salinivibrio sp. ML290. The sequence continues at coordinate 44,860 of NZ_MUEY01000019.1, forward strand.
ATAAGCTGCATCACAAAGCGGGTATGAATGCCATTGTTAAATAAGGTGTGTACCAGCTTGCTCTGGCTGTTTGCGGCGATCACCAGTTCGTCGATGGTTTGTGCGCGGGCAATCTGTAAGTTAAGCACGTGAGAGTGAGTCGAAAAGAGGCTCAGTACCTGAGGAAGATCGAGCATCCCTGCGGTGTTTCCGTGTTCATTGACGACCCGGACACGTTTTACACGCTGGCGTGTCATCTTAATCATGGCGTGAAAGAGAAAGTCGCCGCGTTCCACACTGATCACCGGACGTGTGGCCACCTCGCCAACAGGCACGGATTGATCGTAGCCCTCGAGCACGAGCGCATGAAGCAAATTGGTGCGGGTGATAATACCGCAGTCGCCATTTTCATCATCGACCAAGGCGCAGTCACAGCGCTCCGCTTTCATCTGGGCGGTAGCGGCATACAGGGGCACGTCGGGGGAGACACACAAGGCAGGTTGAATATTGCTGTCATCAATTCTTGTCAGCATAAACTCGGCGAGATTTTGTTGCTGACGAGCTTGCACCATCAGTGCTTGTCGGCGCTGAAGGTTGGTATCAAAGTAGCCTCGAAACGCGTGATTATGATGATAAATGGCGAGGAACACCTCGGCGGGTAACAGGTGGCAGAGGGTATCTTCTAGCGCGCGGTATCGGTGTTTGGCGGTGCCATTAAGCAGTGCTGGCACGTCGAATAAGTCGTCGGTGGTGTAATGAGAAAACACTTCCTTGCCGTCTTCTGACACTTCTTCCACGCTGCCTTTGATAATGATAAAGAGCTGCTCGCCCGTATCACCGGGCTGGATCAGGGTGTCGCCACGGCGAAAGTAGGCGACGTCGAGTGCTTGGCGGCATTGTTTGACTTGTGATGCGGTTAGGCAGTCAAAGGGCGCATGAGAGGTGTCAAAAGGTTCAGGCATAGTCGCACTCCTCACTGTGATATTCACAGTGTGTCTCACCCTTTCCGATCTCGCTAGCCGACTTTAGTCTAGCCAGTCATGCACCTGGACTGGTCACCACCATGTATTTGTCGACAATCGTGGCGCGCGTGTCTTTTTTTCCTCGCACAGAGCTGCGACACTTAGCGGGTATCTATCTTAATGTGAAGTAATGAGATGACCTTAACCCAATGTTCCCCGTTTCGCTGGCTGTCAGAATACTTTGGCGGTTTCTTTTTTTCCTATGGTGTGTATCTCCCGTTTTGGGCGGTTTGGTTTGAGTATCTTGGTCTCAATTCAGGCGTGATCGGCACCTTGATTGGGCTTGGTTTTGCAACCCGTTGTGTGGCCAACTTAGTGTTCACACCGCGCGTACAACAGGTTGAAGCCTTGTTGCCGGCGCTGCGGGCCTTGACACTCATGGCGTTAGTGACGTGTGCCTTGCATCCTATGATGGGTGCCAATGTGTGGTGGCTGGCTTTGGTGACCGTGTTATTTAATTTAGCCATTGGTCCCTCCGTCCCCCTGTCAGATGCGCTCGCCAACTATTATGCGCGCCATAAAGTTATCGACTATGGTCGAACTCGCCTCTGGGGATCGATAGCCTTTATTGTTGGGTCGAGTTTGACCGGATGGCTGGTGACCGAGCAATCGGCGGCGATTATTCCCTGGATCGCGATTGGCGGCTTGTCTGCCTGTTTGCTACTGACGTTGCGTCGACCGACATTGATGCCACAAAGCGAGCACGATATGACCAATAGCAAAGTCTCGATGCGTCAGCTTTTCCGCGACCGTCAGGTGGTCGTGTTCTTGTTAATCGCCTCCCTGCTGCAAGGCAGCCACGCAGCGTACTACAGTTTTAGTGCGATCTACTGGAAGCAGGCTGGATATAGCGAGAGCATCGTGGGCTATTTGTGGAGCCTCGGGGTTGTCGCGGAAGTGGCAGTATTTGCCTTGGGGGCGCGGCTTTTTAATGGCTGGTCATCAAAAGCCTTGTTCCAATTGGCGGCTGTGGGTGTATTGCTGCGCTGGGGGATCACAGGGACGACGACCGCTGCGGTGCCTGTGATACTGGTGCAACTGCTTCATGGTATTACGTTTGCCGGCGCACACCTTGGCGCGATGCAGTACATTCAGCGCGAGTGTGGGGCGCGATTGGTGGCCACACAAGCGGCGTACAATGCGCTACCAATGGGCGCAGTGGTGGCGGCGCTGACCACGGCAAGTGGGTGGATTTATGCTGTATCGCCCTCTGGCACTTTTTATACCATGGCGCTGCTTGCGTTGCCTGTTTTCGTTTTACCCCTGCGTGAGCCGGCATTTTGGCGTGCCAAGCAAGCTAAGGTGGCATAAACAGGCCTAAGCTGTAATAAACCACGATTAGGCTTGCAGTAAAGTTAGCTAAGGTGCCCACAAAGCGAATACGAGACGATTGAGTGGGCGCCGATACCGTGTTACACCCAGCTCAAGGGTTCGGCAAAGGATTGCGTCAGGAAGGGAGCCATGACACAAGGCTGGGTAATTGTCTCTGTTTCACTGCTTTATATGGGCGCACTGTTCGCGATTGCTTGGTATGGTGATCGTCAACCGCGCTGGTTACGCTCATGGCGCCCGTGGATTTATAGCCTTTCTATCGCGGTGTATTGCACCTCTTGGACCTTTTTTGGCACGGTTGGCCAAGCGTCCAGCTCACCATGGTCATTCCTACCGATTTACCTTGCCCCTATCTTGGTGTTTACCCTTGGGTGGCGTTTTCTTGCCCGAATGATCTTGATCGCCAAGCGCGAGCACATTACCTCCATTGCCGACTTTATTGCGGCGCGATATGGCAAATCGCAGGGCTTAGCGGTGATGGTGACCTTGATTGCCGTGGTCGGTGTGCTGCCCTATATCGCGTTGCAACTGCGCGGTATTGCCATGGGGCTCGATGTTCTGTCGCCAGAGCTGGGGCAAAGCATTGGCTTGGCACAGCCCCAAATCGCCTGGCTCGTATGTATCTCCTTGGCCGCATTTACCGTGTTATTTGGTACGCGTCATATTGACAGTACGGAGCACCACCGAGGGATGATGATGGCGGTCGCTTTCGAGTCGATCGTCAAGCTGGTCGCGTTTCTCGGGGTGGGTATTTTTGTGGTATGGCTGCTATTCCAAGCGCCCAGCTTGCCCGTGAGTCTTGAGGACTCTGGCGTGATTGGTCGCCCGGATGTGGGCAGCTTAATCATTCACACCTTGCTCACAGGGGCGGCAATCATTTGCTTGCCGCGCCAGTTTCACACCATGGTGGTGGAAAACACGCGCGCGAGTGATTTGAATACGGCGCGTAAAGTCTTCCCGACCTATTTGTTACTGATGCTGATTTTTGTGCTACCGCTCGCCTATGCGGGGCAAGCGTTGTTACCTGGAGCACCTGCTGATACGTATGTGATTCGGCTGCCGCTATCGGTAGGGGCTGAGGGGATGGCGCTACTGGCTTTTATGGGGGGCGCATCGGCTGCCAGCGGGATGGTGATTGTTTCAACCATTGCGTTGGCGATCATGGTATCGAATGATCTGGTGATGCCACTGTTGTTGCGGCGAATGAAGCTGAAATCCCGTAACTTTGCGCAGTTCTCTGGGCTGTTACTTAATGTTCGCCGTGCGCTGATCTTTTTGATCTTAATTGCCGCGTGGGGCTTCTATCATCTGATCCTCACTGTGCCCACGTTATCGGAAATTGGCTTTCTCTCCTTTGCGGCCATTGCTCAGTTTGCCCCTGCGATGATTGGCGCCTTGTACTGGCGTCAAGGCAACAAAAAAGGCGTATATGCTGGCTTACTCGTGGGGTTTTCACTGTGGTTGGTGACCATGATGACCCAAACCGGCATGCTGGCAGGAGATGGCCAATCTAACCTATTGATTTGGCTTATCACCCCTCCCGATTTTTCACCGTTTACTCACCTCAATACCGTGGATTGGGGACTGGCCTTCAGTGTGTTAATGAATGCTCTTGGCTTTGTGGTGGTTTCTTTACTCACGCGACCATCACTGAGTGAGCGTTTACAGGCCGCCGCGTTTGTTGGCATGCCACTGCCGGAAAACGATGATGCGCGCTTGTATCAAAGCCGGGTGACAGTGGCGGAGCTGGAGATGCTCGCGGCTCGCTTCGTGGGTCGCCGGCGCATGCGCCAGGCATTTAGCCAATTTGCAGAGCAGCGTGGTGAAGAGCTGATGCCCCAACAACAAGCCAGCGCACCGCTGATCCGTCATACCGAGCGGGTGTTGGCAGGCGTGTTTGGTTCGTCGTCGGCACGCTTAGTCCTTTCATCGGCCCTTCAGGGGCGCAATATGCAGTTGGAAGAAATTGCCACCATTGTTGATGAGGCCTCTGAGCTGTTTGATTTCTCGCGGGGATTACTGCAAGGGGCTATCGAGCATATCAACCAAGGGATCTCTGTGGTGGACAAGCAACTGCGGCTGGTGGCATGGAATCAGCGCTACATTGATATGTTTCAATTTCCACCTGGGCTTATCCAGGTCGGGCGACCGGTCGCGGACTTAATCCGATTCAATGCTCAGCGCGGACTTTGTGGGCCGGGTGATCCGGAAGAGCATGTCAGCAAGCGAGTGCTGCACTTAACACGACGAAAACCGCATACCTCTTCGCGAGTGCATCCAGACGGACGAGTGATTGAGCTGCAGGGCAACCCGATGCCGGGCGGTGGTTTTGTCATGACATTTACCGATATCACCGCGTTTCGGGATGCGGAAGCGGCGCTCAAGCAGTCTAATGAAACCCTTGAAGCGCGGGTGACTGAGCGAACGCGTGAATTAGAGCGGCTAAATAGCCGATTGATTGATGCGACCCGCAAGGCTGAATCCGCCTCACAGTCGAAGAGTCGCTTTTTGGCCGCGGTCAGTCACGATTTGATGCAGCCACTTAATGCTGCACGTTTGTTTGCTTCGTCACTCAGTGAGATGGCGGCAAACCGAGATACTGAAGCCGTTGCTCAGCACATAGAAAGCGCACTAGAAAGTGCGGAAGTGTTGATTGGTGATTTGCTCGATATCTCACGCCTGGAGTCGGGCAAAATGAAAGCACGTATCGAGACCTTTGCATTAAGCGAGGTGTTTCATGCGCTAGAGGCGGAGTTTGGCGTACTGGCTCGCCGCCAGGGGTTGGACTTTCGCGTTGTGACCAGCCAGGTGTTTGTTCAGTCTGATAAGAACTTGCTGCGCCGGGTGCTGCAAAACTTTTTGACCAATGCCTTTCGCTACAACCCTGAGGGCCGAGTGTTGTTAGGTGTGCGACGGGCAGGGCGCGACTACCGCATTGAGGTGTGGGACGATGGCGACGGGATCCCTGTCGATCGTCAGCAAGATATCTTTCAAGAGTTCACCCGCATTGACCGCGAAGGGGCCGAGCAAGGGCTGGGCTTAGGGTTGGCGATCGCGAAGGGCATTAGCCAAATCCTCTCTCAGCCTCTGGCATTGCAGTCCTGGCCGGGTCGGGGCACGGTGTTCTCAATCACAGTGAATGCGAGCCAAGCGGAAAAGGTCGAGCCAAGTCCTGTGGCGCCTGCCACCTCATCGGCGCGAGAGCTCGAAGGTTGCCGTGTCTTATGTGTGGACAATGAGCAAGACATCTTGGATGGGATGGCGCAGCTTTTATCACGGTGGGGATGCGACGTTCGCTGCGCCCCTGACGTGAGTGGTGCGATCAAGACGATCGGCGAGCAATGGCAGCCTGAGTTTGTCCTGAGTGACTATCACTTAACGAGCCAGCAAACGGGGTTGCAAGTGCTACAACAATGCCAACTAAAAGTAGGGTGCTGCTTTCAGGGGGTGATCATCAGTGCTGACCGCAGCGCCGAGACACAACAGACCGTGACTGGACTAGGCTTTATGTATCTCTCTAAACCGGTAAAGCCGCTTAAGTTGCGTGCATTATTACAACAGCGAGGAAAACGATGACCCCTTTTACCCTACCGCGCCTAGAGACAGATGTGGGTATTGTTAAAGTGGCAGGGCACTTTAACCCTGTTGATGGGCATATCGAGGTTGATGAATTGGCACACCTAGACGGTGATGGGTGGGCGGATGTGAGTCATTGGCTGACAGAGCAAGCGTATGAAAACAAAATCGCCACCATCGTAGCGGCGATCCGAACATCGTTGATGTCAATTGACGCGTGAATGGCAACCGTCTCACATTATGACGCATCCTGCGCCTGTTGGTGCTCGGTATAAAACGTTTTATGTTCGATAAAGGTCACTGGCGTTTCGGCATAATAGTGGCTCCCTTTCATACTCACGGCCAGGCGGATTTGCGTCTCTTCGCTGCGTGGTGCTGGCAGAGAGACCGTCCAGGTCATGCCTTGTTCATCGCGGATTTGCATGGTTTGCGGTGCGATGTTTGTCAGGCCGATTTGTGCGCCTTCCAGGGGCAGCTCGCTGACCAACCGCAGCGTTAACCGGTTGTTTTCGACGCCTTGCGATTCCAGTTTGAGTTTCATATCGCCATTTTCGAGCTGACAAAACCCGCTGGTATAACGGCAATTAGAACGGACCGCCAGCGGATAGCTTTGTCCTGGCTGAGCGGCTTTGGGCGTCTCAGACACACTGGCATCGACGGCAAAATAGGCGATCACCGCTAACACTGGCGCAACCAGCATCGCAATAACCACATGTTTATTGGTGAGTAAACGCGTGACCGTTGACATCATGCCTCTCCTTGGCTGGTCGTAACCAACAGTATAAAAGCCCCCGCAGGGGCTTGATAGGTTAACACGGGATTAGTGTGATTGCGCATCACCGGCTCCAGACGGCATACGAACGTGCTCGACCAAATCTTGCACCTCTTGCGGTGTTTCTTTCGTCATGCGCGAGACAATGATCGCCACGGCAAAGTTGCACACGGCCCCTACTGCGCCAAAGGCATTTGGCTCGATACCCAGTATCCAGTTGCTACCGAGGCTTTCTAAGTATGTCCAGTCAGAGATAAACAAAATCCCCTTGTGTTGGAATACGTAGAACAGGGTGACGCTGATCCCCGCGACCATACCGGCAATCGCCCCTTCTTTGTTAATGGTCTTGGTAAAGATCCCCATCATGAGTACCGGGAAAATCGATGACGCGGCTAAGCCGAACGCCAGTGCCACCGTCCCGGCCGCAAAGCCTGGTGGGTTGAGCCCTAAGTAGCCGGCCCCAGCAATGGCTAATGCCATAGATATCCGGCTTGCCAGCAGCTCGCCTTTTTCGCTGATATTTGGATTGACGACCCCTTTAATTAAGTCGTGGGATATGGCTGACGATATCGCAAGCAACAACCCGGCGGCAGTCGACAGTGCCGCGGCTAAGCCACCGGCGGCGACCAGGGCAATCACCCAGTTAGGTAGCTTGGCAATCTCTGGGTTGGCCAGCACCATGATGTCGCGGTCAACACGTAGCTCATTGGTTTCTGCATTCGAGGTGTATTGAATTTTCTGATCACCGTTTTTGTCTTCAAAGCCTAGCAGCCCGGTGGTTTCCCAGTTCTTAAACCAGTCTGGACGCTGGTCATAGGCGAGGTTGTCACCGTTCGGTAGATTCACCGTGTCCATTAAGTTCAAGCGCGCCATCGCCGCCACCGCAGGTGCTGAGGTATACAAAATCGCGATAAAGAACAGTGCCCAACCGGCAGATGTCCGTGCATCACGCACCTTAGGGACGGTGAAAAAGCGAATAATAACGTGGGGTAAACCGGCCGTACCTATCATCAGTGACATGGTGTAGGCAAACATGTTGAGTGTACTACCCCGCACGGCGGTGGTGTATTCGACAAAGCCGAGTTCGGTCACCACCTGATCGAGTCGGTCTAGCAAGTACTGATCCGTTCCCGCCATGGTGCTACCTAAACCAAGCTGTGGGAATGGGTTACCCGTCAGTTTGAGGGAGATGAAGATTGCGGGAATAGTGTAAGCTAAAATGAGCACGCAATACTGAGCAATTTGGGTGTAGGTAATGCCTTTCATCCCGCCCATCACGGAATACATAAAGACAATAACCATCCCGATTAATAGCCCGGTGGAATAGTCGACTTCTAAGAAGCGGCCAAAGGCGACGCCCACCCCTTTCATCTGGCCGATAACATAGGTGACGGAGGCGATGATCAAACAAACGACGGCAACAATGCGCGCGGTTTTTGAATAGAAGCGCTCACCGACAAACTCTGGCACGGTAAACTTGCCAAACTTACGTAGGTAAGGGGCGAGCAACAGTGCGAGGAGCACGAAGCCGCCCGTCCAGCCCATCAAAAAGACCGAGCCCCCATAGCCCATAAACGCGATTAAGCCGGCCATAGAAATGAACGAGGCAGCTGACATCCAGTCGGCAGCGGTCGCCATCCCGTTCGCCACTGGGTTCACCCCGCCACCGGCGACATAGAACTCTTTGGTGGAGCCTGCGCGTGCCCAGATCGCAATCCCAATATAGAGGGCGAACGTGAACCCGACAACAATATAAGTAATGGTTCTTAAATCCATGTGTTAGTCCTCTTACTCGTCGTCCACGCCGAACTCGCGATCGAGTTTGCGCATTTGTTTGGCATACACAAATATGATGCCGAGGAAGGTATAAATCGATCCCTGCTGAGCAAACCAAAACCCAAGTTTGTAGCCACCAATTTGAATAGTATTGAGGGCATCCACGAATAAGATCCCACAGCCGAATGAGACAACAAACCAGACAATCAGCAGACTGATCATCAGTTTTACGTTTCTGTCCCAGTAGGCTTTCGCGTGTTCCTTGCTTTGAAACGCCATCGCCTTCTCCTTGTTTAGCACGTTAATGGAATGTTACTTGAAGACGATAGCAGGGGATGGACGAAGCGACATTGCAACTTTAGTCGAGCGCAGTCAGCGATAATGAGCGGAAAAAGCAGGGTTTTTGTGAGCTAGGTACGGCTGACTCGGGTTGAGCCAGCCAAGTCTTTCGCCAAAGGTCTAACTGAGGTGATAAAACTTTTGGATGCCTTCGAGTAAATTCGCAACGGCGACCGAGGCAAGGATCAGCCCCATGACGCGGCTGATAATCGACGCCCCCACATTCCCAATCACTTTGTGAATCACATTGGCGCCGAGGAGTAAGACCAAGGTCGCGACCAAAACAACAAACATCACTCCAGCGGTCACCGCTTGTTCCGCAATGGCATACCGATTGTTATCTGTGAGCATGACTACCGCCATCATGGCACCGGGGGAGGCAATAGAAGGGACGGCGAGTGGATAAACCGCGGTGGCGGCAATTTCTGCTTTATCAACGTCTTCACTCAGCATTTTGGCTTCTTGGCCGGGTTTTCCTTCACCGAAAATCATGGTGAGGGAAAACAATAGCAACACCAAGCCACCGGCCGCTTGGAATGCGGGTAACGGGATTTGCATGGCTTCAAGCAAAATCTGACCGACAATTAAAAAGAACAGCAAAATGGCAAAGGCAATTGCCACGGCTTTCACCGCGACGCGGCGCTTTTGTTTGGCGGACATGTGGCTGGTTTGCGACAGATAGATGGGCACGCTACCGACAGGGTCGATCACGGCCCATAAAATCACGAATTGCGTAGCAAGAATACTTAACATAGGCGCTCCAAAGTCGGTGTCTAGAGCGCTAGCGTATCAAAGTTCGATATTAGATTGCTGCAATAAAATCACCGCCTGAGTGCGGTTTTTCACGCCCAGTTTGCGAAATATAGCCGTCATGTGGGCTTTAATGGTCGCTTCGGATACCGCTAAGTCATAAGCGATCTGCTTATTCAGCAAGCCATCGCAAAGCATTCGCAATACTTTGTACTGCTGTGGGGTCAGTGTGGCGAGTTTGTCAGATAAGCTTTCGCTCTCATCGTCTTCGCCGAGATTATCTGGAAAGCAAGGTGTGCCGTCGAGCACTTGGGTTAACGACTGTACCAACGCACGCATATCGCTGGATTTGGGAATAAAGCCAAAGGCGCCATGAGCGCGTACCTGACGGATCACACTCGGCTCTTCACTGGCAGAGATCACCACAATCGGTAGGGTTGGATACTGGTGACGCAGCGCAATCAGCCCTGACATGCCATTCGCGCCAGGCATTTTTAGGTCGAGCAGCACCAAGTCGACCTCAGCATCTCGCGCTAAGATCTGATTTAAACTGTCTAAGCTGTCTGCCTCTAGCAGGTTGGCTCCGCTTATCGCCATATGCACGGATTGAAAGAGGGCGTTCCGAAACAGTGGATGATCATCAGCGATAACGATGGTGTGTTGCGCTTCCATAATGCGGCTATCTTCCCTTTGTTTTCAATAAAGCTACCACCAGATATGGGGTTTATCAATTTTGTAACAAGAGAACTAAGAGATTGATCATTGCTCGCTTTTTACTTCATGTTTCAATCCATACTGGCGTAGGTGAGTAATGAAAGCTTGAGGTGCTAAAAAGCCGGTAATGCGAGCTGTCGCATGACGCTCTCCATTGGGCAACCAAAAGTCGAGTGTGGGTAGCCCGGCCACGTCTTGGGTGCGCATTAACGCAAAATCATCAGGACGATTTTCACTCAGATCCACTTTAATGCGGTGCATACGGCTGAGCTGCTGAGCCACAGCCGGATCCGTGAAGGTTTTTTGGGCGAATTGTTTACACGGAATGCACCAATCGGCGTAGTAATCAACCAAGGCGATTTGTTGATTAGCCGCAGCGCTGGCGAGCTCTGCATCAAGTGCTTCTTGCGAGTTGACGGTGATAAATGGCGGTGCGGTAGCAGAGGTTGTCGGTGGCACTGTCGCTTGGTGGGTTCGCGCAATATACAGCGCACTGGCACCCAGTGCAGCAATCAATAATCCAGCAGCCAGCGTGAAGCGACGACCCGGTTTCATACTTTTTCCTTTTGCGGCAGATAGGATGAGTATACACACATACCATGACTCGCCTCGAAAAAGGAAATGATGACCTCAAGATGTGCTCACATCGTGAGGCACTGCCACATCAGTGGCAGTGCGTCGCCGACGCTTAGCTGCGTTTTTTTGCGCGGCCTTGCACCGCCTTAAAACGTGGATTGGTTTTGCAAATGACGAACATGCGCCCGCGACGCCGAACGACCTGACAGTCAGGATGGCGTTGACGGGCACTTTTTAGTGAATTGACGACTTTCATGCCTGTTCCTTTTTGCGGCGACCGACTTGGCCAAACTTACGCGCAAAGTGGGCAACACGGCCTTCTTTGTTCGTCGCTCGTTGCTTTCCGGTATACACCGGGTGTGATGCGCTTGAGATATCTAGCGGGTAGTAAGGATAGGTTTTGCCATCTTGCCACTCGATGGTACGTGATGTTTGCAAGGTTGAGCCGACAATAAAATAGGCGTCAACGCTGGTGTCATGAAAAACGACAGAACGATATTCGGGGTGGATATTGGCTTTCATAACGACTCCCTATTGTTTGTTATGATATAACATAACACTTACTAAGGAGGATGAAAAGTCCATCAGTGTCTAGGTGAAAGATCTCAATTTCTGAACTTTTTGTTGTCAGTTCGCGAAAAGTGTTACTTTTTCTTACCTGAATCAACATGCGCGTGACTGTACCTGGTTAGGATTTGGCCATGGTGCTGAGCGCGGTTGCTCACATCTCCCACCAAGGATGGTGCTTATCGGTGGTGGTAAGCAGACGGAGGAATCGTCATATCGTATCTACGCCCCAATACGCCATGTGCGTGCCATAAGACAATGAATGCATGTGAACGGGCGTGTGGGGACGTCTATCCAAAGTAGGAGAAAGTTATGTTCTTGGTTGAGTTATTAGTGGTACTCAGCTGCATCTTAATCGGTGCCCGTATCGGCGGCATTGGTTTAGGTGTGATGGGCGGGGTCGGGCTCGCGGTACTCAGTTTTGGTTTCGGTTTGCAACCCACGCATCCACCTATCGACGTGTTGCTGATGATCATGGCGGTGGTCGCCGCTGCAGCAACCATGCAAGCTGCAGGTGGCTTGGATTTTTTAATTAAAATTGCCACCAATATATTACGTAAAAACCCACGTCACATTACCTTTGTTGCCCCTTTAGTGACTTATGTCTTCACCATGATGGCGGGAACCGGACACGTTGCCTATTCGGTCTTACCTGTTATCGCTGAAGTCAGTCGTAAAAGCGGCATTCGTCCGGCTCGCCCTTTGGGTATGGCGGTCATTGCCTCGCAATTTGCGATTGTAGCCAGCCCCATCGCGGCAGCGGTGGTTGCCTGTGTGGCCTTTTTAGAGCCGCAAGGCATTACCCTTACCGATGTGCTGTCGGTCACCATTCCTAGCACCTTTATTGGTCTTGCTTTGGCGTGTGTGATTGTTAATAAGCTGGGTAAAGAGCTTAAAGACGATCCTGAATATCAACGCCGTTTACAAGATCCCGACTTTCGTCGAGAAATGGAAGCGGATTTGGCGGTGGAAGATATCGAAGTCACGCCAGCAGCGAAGAAATCGGTTGGCTTGTTCTTATTTGGTGCTTTAGCGGTCGTCGTCATGGGGGCATTCCCAACCCTGCGACCGGCCTTTGATGGCGAGCCAATGGGAATGGCGCATACCATTGAAATCGTGATGTTGTCAGTCGGTGCACTGATCATTTTGACCTGTAAGCCAGATGGCAATGCGATTAGCCAAGGTTCGGTATTCCATGCGGGGATGCGTGCCATTGTCGCTATCTTTGGTATTGCGTGGCTAGGTGATACCTTGATTGGTGGCCATGGTGAGATGGTGAAAGAGGCGGTGTCTGGCTTGGTAGAAATGGCGCCATGGACATTTGCGTTTGCGCTGTTCGCCTTGTCAGTGATGGTGAACAGTCAAGGTGCGACGACAGCGGTATTGGTGCCGGTGGCGATTACCTTGGGGCTGCCGCCTTCGATGATTATTGCGACCTTTGTAGCGGTGAATGGCTACTTCTTTATTCCTAACTACGGGCCTATCATTGCATCCATCGACTTTGACCGAACCGGCACCACGCGGATAGGTAAGTACATTTTTAATCACAGCTTTATGGCACCAGGCTTGCTGAGTATGGTGTTCAGTATCGCTTGTGGTTTGCTGATTACGCAGGTGCTGTAACGGCGGTTTACGGTATAAAAGAAGGGCGCTTTCAGCGCCCTTTGTTGTCTCTATCGGTCGTCGGTGTCTGTTGTGAGTGACCCACTACGATGACTGACCCACTACGCGTTAAAACGTTTACCGCGATACTTAGGATGCATCAGGTTTTCAACCGAGAAGATCTCGTCCAGCTCCCCCTCGGTCATTAAACCGCGTTCGAGCACCACTTCTTTAACGCTCTTACCTGTTTCAGCACAAATCTTACCGACAATATCGCCCTCGTGGTGGCCGATAAAGGGGTTAAGATAAGTGATGATGCCAATCGAGTTATGCACATAGTGCTCGCACACCGCTTGGTTAACGGTAATCCCGCTCACACATTTTTCACCGAGATTGCGGCAACCATTGGCTAAAATCGAGATAGACTCAAACAGCGCCTGCCCAATGACGGGCTCCATCACGTTAAGCTGGAGCTGACCGGCTTCGGCGGCAAAGGTGATGGTGGTGTCATTCCCCATTACCCGGTAGCAAACCTGGTTAACCACTTCTGGGATCACCGGGTTAACCTTAGCGGGCATGATGGATGAACCGGCCTGCATTTCGGGTAGGTTAATTTCATTGAGCCCCGCACGTGGGCCCGAGGAAAGTAGACGGAGGTCGTTACAAATCTTCGATAGTTTCACCGCCAAGCGTTTCAGCGCGCCGTGGACCATGACATACGCGCCACAGTCTGACGTGGCTTCAATCAAATCTTCGGCCGGGATACATGGCAGACCTGTGATTTCAGCCAGATGTTTTACCGCCAGTTGCTGATAGCCTTCTGCGGCATTCAACTTGGTGCCAATCGCGGTCGCGCCGAGGTTGACTTCGAGCAGCAGTGCGGCGGTATATTTAATGTTCTTAATCTCTTCACGCAGTAGTACCGAAAAGGCTTTGAACTCTTGTCCGACCGTCATCGGTACTGCGTCTTGCAGCTGGGTGCGGCCCATCTTCAGTACGTGAGAGTAAGTCTCCGCTTTTTTGTTGAATTCGTTTTGCAGATAATCAATCGCATCCATCAATTTGAGAATGCTGTTGTAGACCGCAATTCGGAAACCGGTGGGGTACGCACAGTTGGTCGATTGGCTCTTATTGACGTGATCGTTGGGGTTAATCACATCATAGTCACCTTTCTCATGCCCCATCAGTTCAAGCGCAAGGTTGGCAATCACCTCGTTAGCATTCATGTTCACTGAGGTGCCTGCGCCGCCTTGAAAGACGTCCGAGGGGAATTGATCCATGCATTTGCCTGTTTGTAGGATTTGGTCGCAGGCTTTGATGATGTAATCGCCGACATCTGCGGGGATCACGCCGAGCTCTTGGTTTGCCATCGCGGCGGCTTTTTTGGTGTAAACCATGCCGCGTACGAAATCGGGGATATCAGAAATCCGGGTGCCGGAAATAGTAAAGTTTTCGATCGCCCGCAGCGTATGGATGCCGTAGTAGGCATCGGCAGGTACTGCGCGTTGGCCGAGTAAATCTTCTTCTAAACGGGTTGCTGTGGTTAGGGTTGAGGTTTCATTGGGTGTTATAATCGTCTGAGACATGCGTTGGCCTTAACATCAAGTTATTATAATGATTAAAACGTCGCCACAAATTTTGCTGTAGAATCCATTCCTCAGAGATTTTGGCTGGATGTATTATCTGTTACATCCTTTCAGCCGCCATTACAGCATATAATGCGGTGAAAAGGGCTGACCCCGGTCACAGCTGTAGCATGGCGCACAGACAAAATGCGCTTTCTTGCACTTTGATTCAAGGGCTAAATTCGGTTTCGTTGTTCGGCTTTTGGCGGATTTTGATGTTAGGATGAACAGTCCATTTCCAGCGCGAGGTGAATCGTGTTTCCAATCTTATTGCTGCTATTTATTCTGGTCCCAGTGATTGAAATCGGCCTGTTCATTCAGGTTGGTGGTTGGTTGGGATTGTGGCCAACGCTGGCGCTGGTTTTGATCACCGCATTCGTCGGCGCCTCTTTGGTACGGAGTCAAGGACTGATGACTCTGGCTTCGGTGCAAGATAGGCTCAACCGCGGTGAGTTACCCGCCCAGCAAATCCTTGAAGGCGTGATGCTGGCCGTCGCCGGTGTGCTGCTGTTAACGCCAGGTTTCATGACCGATGCGATGGGGATGTTGGTGCTTTTGCCTGGGCCGCGAGCCGCGCTCGCCAAACAAGTGATGAAGCGCGTCACTGTGTCTCAAGCGAGCTTTAGCCAAGGTAACTTTCATCAAGGGGGCAATACGCAAGGTCCTTTTGGGGAGGACCCGTTCCGTCGCGGAGGCCGTGGCGAGGATGGCAATACCTTTGAAGGGGAATATGAGCGCAAAGATGACGACGATGATGACCATCGCCTACGCTAAGTCATGTTGGGGTTAAACCCAGTCGAAAGGCCGCATGAGGATGCGGCCTTTTTCGATCATGGCGTCCGCTTACTCGGTGAGCTCGGGGCGCTGACGGTATTGATCGAGTGATGCTGGGTTATCCAGCGCACTTAACTGCGCCACGTCTTGGCCATGGACCACATCGCGCACCGCCAACTCGGCCAGTTTCCCTGACTTGGTGCGTGGAATATCGCTCACCTCGGCAATTACGGCGGGAACGTGACGCGGCGTGCACTGGGTGCGGATGGTTTTTTTGATGGTTTGCTTGAGTGACTCATCCAGTGTCACTCCGGCGGCGAGTTTGACGAATAGCACCACGCGGACATCATTTTGCCATTGCTGACCGATGACCACCGAATCCATGATCTCGCTAAGCTGATTCACATGGCGATAGATTTCCGCCGTACCAATTCGTACCCCGCCTGGGTTCAATACCGCATCAGACCGGCCATAGAACACCATGCCACCTTGTGCGGTCAGGCGTACATAGTCACCATGAAACCAGATATCATCAATCTTGTTCCAATAGGCATTGTGGTAGCGGCTGCCATCGGTATCGTGCCAAAAGCCAACCGGCTGGTTGGGGAAGCTATTGCAACACACTAGCTCCCCTTTCTGCTCCTCGACCGCTTGGCCTTGGGCGTTAAACACTTGTACATCGAGCGCCAAACCCCGCTTTTGGCTTTCGCCGCGATAAACTGGTGACAGTGGGCTGCCAAGAACAAAACAACCACAAATGTCGGTGCCGCCCGCAATCGAGCTTAATTGCAGATCGGATTTTATCTTTTGATAGACATAATCAAACTGCTCGGGCGCAAGTACTGAACCGGTCGAACACAGGACACGTAACGACGCCAGCGAGTAATCCTCTTTTGGCGCCACCCCTTGTTTTTCCAATGCCTCTAAGTATTTCGCCGCCGTACCAAAAAGGGTGATCTGATGCCGCTCGGCCAGTCGCCAAAGTACCCCCGCATCCGGATAAAACGGCGAGCCATCATAAAGCACTAAGGTCGCGCCACTTGCTAAAGCGCTGACTTGCCAATTCCACATCATCCAGCCGCAGGTGGTGAAATAGAAAAAGCGATCGCCGGGGCGCACATCCGAATGGAGCTGATGCTCTTTCAAATGATTGAGCAATATTCCGCCCACCGAATGAATAATGCACTTGGGCTTACCCGTGGTGCCGGATGAGTAAAGCACAAAGAGTGGGGCATTGAACGCCACGCGGGTAAAGCGAAGCGGCGGCGCGTCGTTAGTCAATAAATCTTGCCAATTATCCACGCCAGCAGGTAAGGAAGGTCGATCACCATCAAAAGGGATCACCACTAAGCGCTCAATGGCCGGTACGTTATCCACCACCTGCTGTGCTTTATTCAGGCAGTCATAGGTTTTGCCGTTGTAATGATAGTGATCGGTGGTAAACAGCACTTTGGGCTCGGTTTGGCCAAAACGGTCTAACACACTGTCGACGCCAAAGTCCGGTGAGGTTGAGGTCCAAATCGCGCCTAGTGCCGCGGTGGCAAGCATCGCAATCACGGTTTCCGGTAGGTTGGGTAAATAGCCGGCAACCACATCGCCTGGTTGAACGCCTTGCGTATCTAGGTAGTGACGGATGGCCGCCACCTGATCGACGAGCTCGCGCCAAGTGAGGGTGCGTGCTACCTCATGCTCACCGCTAAAAATCATCGCTGGTTGGTCGGCATACTGCTCTGCGTGCTTGAGCAGGTTTTCGGCATAGTTCAGGCGTGCGGTGGGAAACCACTGGCTATCCCGATTAGGGTGCTCGGGGTCGATATCGCACACTCTCTCGCCCGGATCGCCGATCACGCCAGCAAATTGCCATAACTGTTGCCAAAAATCGCCGCTTTGGCGTACTGACCATGCATAAAGATCGTCATAGCCACTCAGCTGGGTGTCGTGATCTTGATTCACGGCACGGATAAACGCGGCGAGTAAGGTGTGGGTTTGACGTTCCTTATCCGGCGCCCACAACAATCCGTCTTTCATGTCCTCTCCTTAGCTCTTATCAGGGTGTGCCTGTATAAATGCATCCAGCGCTTGGCATTGTGATTCAATGCGCGTCAGGGTTGGGTAGGCCGTTAAATCAAACGCAAATCGGCGTGCATTAAACAGCTGCGCGACCAAAAAAATATCGGCCAAATTGGGCGCTTCGCCGCCAATAAAGGAGCTGTCTAATCCTTGTAATTTGGCTTCCAAACCATCGAACCCTTGTTTTAGCCAATGGTGATACCAAGTGATTTTGTCGTCATCACTGTGGCCAAAGGGGCCGGTTAAGTATTGCAGAACCCGCAAGTTATTGAGTGGATGCACATCACAGGCAATGTCGAGCGCCAGTGATCGACACTGGGCTTTTTGCACTGGATCACTGGGGAGCAGTTTGACCTGTGGATAGCGCTCGTCGAGGTATTCGATAATGGCGAGCGATTGGCTCAAGGTGACATCGCCATCGACCAAGGTAGGCACTAAACCGGCGGGATTGAGCGAACGATAGGCGTCGCTGTGCTGGTGTTTATCCAGCAGGGACACGGTTTCTCGTTGGTAAGTGAGGCCTTTAAGGCCAAGGGCGATGCGGACGCGGTAGGCCGCGGTCGACTTACTGTAATCATAAAGCAGCATACAAGCTCCTAGACGGCGTCAACGTCAAGCGCGCCTAGAGACTCTAGGCGCGCATCAAGGTTACTCCGGGATGTAACGGGTCACGGTTTGCTCAATGGCGCCGAAAATAGATGCCTCTTGGCTGTCGCGCATATCGATGGTGACGCTATCGCCAAAGGTCATAAACGGGGTTTTTGCCTCACCTTGGTCGATAATTTCCAGCATGCGCTTTTCGGCTAAGCAGCACGAGCCTTTGCTGCGATCGGTGTTGGACACAGTACCGGAGCCAATAATGGTCCCCGCACTGACATGGCGGCTTTTCGCCACATGCGCGACCAGCTCGGCAAAATCAAAGGTCATATCGACACCGGCGTCGGGTGACCCGAACCATTCGCCGTTGAGGGTGACATGCATCGGTAAGTGGACTTTATGATCGCACCAGTGATCGCCCAGCTCATCTGGGGTAACCGCCACTGGTGAAAATGCAGAAGCCGGCTTGGATTGGAAAAAGCCGAACCCTTTGGCAAGCTCGCCGGGGATGAGGTTGCGCAGTGAAACGTCGTTGACCAGCATCAGCAGTTTAATGTGTTGGCCCGCTTTGTCAGCACTAAGATGCATGGGGACATCATCGGTGACGACGGCAAGCTCGGCTTCAAAGTCACAGCCCCACGCATCATCGACCAATTCAATCTCGTCACGTGGACCGAGAAAGCCATCAGACATGCCTTGATACATCAGCGGGTCGGTCCAAAAACTCTCAGGCATTTGTGCGCCGCGTGCTTTGCGCACCAGTTCAACGTGGTTAACGTAGGCACTACCATCCGCCCACTGATAGGCGCGGGGCAGTGGTGAGTCGCAGACGCTGGGGTCAAAGGCAAAGGACTCACTGACTTGGTTGTCGTTGAGCGCGTCGTAGCGCTGAGTAAGTTTGGGCGCAAGGGTCGCCCAATTATCGAGTGCCGCTTGTAGTGTGGGCGCAATATCGTCGGCGTGGACGGCGCGAGTAAGGTCACGAGAGACCAAAATCAATTTGCCATCACGTCCGTGTTTGAGTGAAGCCAGTTTCATTGCTTTCTCCTTCGCTATTCTGCGTCACTTGGCGTGCGCCAAGAGTAAACATAATCGGTCAGTTCGGTGGCTTTCGCCGCGTCTCCCATATCAAGTGGTATGCGGGTATCGATCATCACCGCCACTTCATCGGTCTCTTTTTTCTGATGCTTTTTGCCCGCGGCAAAGGCTTTTGGGTGAGGACCATGTGGGAAGCCACAAGGGTGTAAGGTCACCATGCCGGCATCAATGTTATCGCGGCTGAAAAAGTCACCTTGGTGATAGAAAAGCACCTCATCATAGTCATCGTTATTGTGGTAGAAAGGCACCTTCAGTGCGCCAGGATCGGACTCGATCGGGCGGGGGACAAAGGTACAAATCACAAAACCTTGCGCGACAAAGGTGGTGTGCGCCGATGGCGGCAAGTGATAACGATGGCTCATTAACGGACGGATATCTCGCCAGTTGAGTCGGAATACGGTGAGGTTACCTTTCCAGCCCACCGCATCGAGTGGGTTGTAAGGATAGGTGACACGGTTAAGCTGCTGGCGCGATTTGATCATCACCTGCCAACTTTCGCTGTCGGATTGCTGAGCTTTAAAGCTATCGTCAATGCGTGCATGTTCTAACACTGCGGGGTCAAACACCGCATGTTCGCCGACAATGCCTCGTTCGGCGCTCATGTAGGAGCCGTGTGTCGCTTCAATCATCAACAAGGTGGTGGCCTCATCCGGCACCAGTCGCCAGCTGGTGGCGCGAGGAATGATCAAATAATCGCCTTTGCTGTAGCGCAAGTGGCCATAATCGCAATACAGCGAGCCTTCGCCCTGATGGACAAACAAGCAATCGTCGCCATCGCTGTTGCGTACCAGATAAGACATGGCGGTATCGGTGCGCCATAAGCGAACCTGAACGTTGGCATTGGATAACAGCACCGGTGCATCCATTGGCGACGTGCCTTGCGTTTCAACTCGGTTGGTGTCAAAAGCATGCGGTCGCAATGGCCCTTCCCACTCGCTCCAGCCCGTCGGGGGATGGCGGTGATACATATGACTGGCCGGGCCAAAAAAGCCTTCCTTGCCACACTCGCGTTCGTAGGTTCCCTCGGGAAAGTCGCAGTGGGCTTGACGAGAGGCATCCCCTTCACGAATGGGGAATGAAAACCACTTTCGCATAACTCGCTCCTTGTGCTGGGCGGCCGAGCTCACTGGGACCGCCAAATAGTTTCAAAAGAAACAATCTATCTGTTTATACTAGCGATCAGAGACGAGAAAAAGCAACGTGGTGTTAACAAATATTTTACCTTGTGTGTTCAGTATTTTTGCCGCTTAAAAACCTTAAGTGTAAACAAAGCACTACCTTTGCATCTTATCGAAGCCTCTCGTAAAGTAGGTTATATGATTTCACTTGAAACTAATTGATATGACCCTTCCTCATTTAACGCTCGATAGTTTTTTGCCTTATAAGCTGGTTCACACGGCGGAGTTGGTGGCAGATAGTCTTGCGGCACGTTATGAAGCAGAGTTTGGATTATCGCGTCCAGAATGGCGCGTGCTGGCCTCTTTGGGGGCACGGGATGGCGTGATGGCGAAAGATTTAGCCGCAGAAACACGGCTGGATAAAGTGAGAGTGTCGCGCTTGCTTACCCGTTTAGAGCAGCACCAGCTGGTAGAGCGACGCGCGTGCCAAGGTGATCAACGCGCCGCGTTAGTCCATTTGACCGACAAAGGCCGCACCCATTATCAGGCCATTGTTCCCAAAGTGCTGGAGTGGGAAAAAGCTATGCTCGAGGGACTCAGTGCCGCGCAGTATCAAGCGCTTTATCAGGCGTTAGACGCTCTGCAGCACCGCGTTCATGAGCTGGCTCAGACGGACAATGACGCCGCGAGTGTCTGACGGCGCAGCACCACGGCATACAGGTACGCCATAATACCGGCCAGTAGATTAGCAATGGCGATTCCCGCAAACAGGCCATGGGTGCCGTTGACCATGCCGCCCAGCCATGCACAGGGCACCAAGAAGACAAACAAACGGACGAGGTTGCAGGCGAACGAATGCAGCGAACGCTTCATCGCATTCAGGCCGCCGACCAATAACATCAAGGTGCCTTGTAAGCCGTAACTTGCCGGGACCACCATTAAATAGTGGGCAATTTCTTGTTGAACCCGTACATCGTCACTGAATACATCCGCAATCAAATCGATAAAAGGCCACAGCGACAAGTACAAGGCAAATTGAAACAAGATGGCAAAGCGCATCGCGCTAAACAGCGCTTGAAAGGCCCGTTGATGGTATTGCGCACCAAAGTTTTGCGACATTAAGGGCGTGAGCGATGACGTCATCGCCATCATCACAATTAATAAAATGGCTTCAATACGCTGAGCGGCGCCATAGGCGGCAACGCTTTCTGTTCCCTGTGAGGCGAGCATCATCATTAAAATGGCGCCTGCGGCTGGGTTTAAGGCATTGGTCATTCCAGCCGGCATGCCAATTTTGAGGATCTGACGCACGTCAGTCGCTAGCTTGGTCCATTGCGGCGCCATCAGCAGTCGCTCACGGCGAATTAGTATACTCAGCGCGGCAACTAATGCCCCCGCCCAACTGACGGCACTGGCGATGGCCGCTCCTTGCACTCCCAGCTCTGGAAATGGGCCCAAGCCAAAAATCAGTAAGGGGTCGAGCGCTCCATTAATCAGGCCGGAGACCATCATGATTTTCGCCGGCGTTTTCGTATCGCCCGTGGCGCGGATAGCCGCGTTCCCTGCCATCGGCACGACGAGCAATGGAATAGTGAGATACCACACCTGCATATAGTCGTGGATTAACGGCAATAAGTTGTCGCTTGCCCCGAGTGCGGAGAACACCGGATTGATGGTAGCGGCCCCTAACCAGCCGACGGCCATTACCATGAATACCGCCAAGATCAAACCGTGACTCGACACCCGCGCGGCATCTTGATGATCGCCCTGGCCGAGTAATCGCGCGACCAAGGCAGCAATACCCACGCCTAATCCGAGCGTGATGGAGTTGACCGCAAAGGTGATGGGAAAGGTGAAGCTCACCGCGGCGAGTGCTTCCGTGCCAAGCAGTGAAATAAAGAAGGTATCCACCACATTGAACATGATGATCGCGAACAGCCCAAATACCATGGGTACGGTCATCTTACGCAATGTGAGGTTGATCGGGGCGGATAGCAGCCCGTGTTTGTCGTTCATAATCGCTTATCACTGGGTTGGGACGGCTTACCCTAGCGGATCCTCACAATCGGAGAAAGTTGCCAGTCTAAAAAAACAAAAAAATTGCTGTAAAACCCTTGGGAAAGAAAAAGGGCGTCCCCACATAGGGAGTTACATCAGGAACCGGACGCATGTACGGCCTGTGTGCATACTTACTTCATCAAACGGAACATCATTACTAATTCAGGAGACGACCGATGAACATTCGTCCACTACATGATCGCGTTATCGTTGAGCGCCAAGAAGCTGAGTCTAAATCAGCAGGCGGCATCGTGTTAACTGGTTCTGCTGCAGAAAAGTCTACCCGCGGCAAAGTGCTGGCGGTAGGCAAAGGCCGTATTCTTGAAAACGGCAACGTGCAGCCATTGGACGTTCAAGTGGGTGACACTGTTATCTTCTCTGAAGGCTTTGGCACCAAGACGGAAAAAATCGAGGGTCAAGAAGTTCTGATCTTGTCTGAAAGCGACATCATGGCAATCGTTGAATAATTCATTTCACCTCCAATCAATAAATTAAGAAAGGAATAGAATCATGGCTGCTAAAGACGTTAAATTTAGTGACGACGCGCGTGCGAAAATGCTCGAAGGTGTGAATGTTCTGGCTGATGCCGTGAAAGTCACACTGGGCCCTAAAGGCCGTAACGTAGTACTAGACAAATCATTCGGTGCCCCAACCATCACCAAAGATGGTGTCTCTGTTGCCCGTGAAATTGAACTGGAAGACAAGTTCCAGAACATGGGCGCACAAATGGTGAAAGAGGTGGCGTCGCAGTCAAACGATGCGGCGGGTGACGGTACGACAACTGCAACTGTATTGGCGCAATCTATCGTCAATGAAGGCTTGAAAGCGGTTGCAGCGGGCATGAACCCAATGGATCTGAAGCGCGGTATCGATAAAGCGGTTGTGGCCGCGGTGGAAGAGCTGAAAAACCTGTCAGCGCCTTGCACCAGCAATAATGCCATCGAGCAAGTGGGCACGATTTCAGCGAACTCTGACCACACCGTTGGTAAGATCATCGCTCAAGCGATGGAAAAAGTGGGCCGTGACGGCGTGATCACCGTGGAAGAAGGTCAATCACTGCAAGACGAACTGAGCGTCGTAGAAGGCATGCAGTTCGATCGTGGTTACCTATCTCCTTACTTCATCAATAACCAAGAAGCCGGTAACGTTGAACTGGATAACCCATTTATCCTACTGATCGACAAAAAAGTGTCGAACATCCGCGAGCTGCTACCAACGCTAGAAGCGGTTTCAAAAGCGTCTCGTCCTCTGCTGATCATTGCAGAAGACCTTGAAGGTGAAGCGCTGGCGACATTGGTTGTCAACAACATGCGTGGCATCGTCAAAGTCGCTGCCGTGAAAGCGCCTGGCTTTGGTGACCGTCGTAAAGCGATGCTGCAAGATATCGCAACCTTGACGGCAGGCACTGTGGTTTCTGAAGAAATCGGCATGGATCTAGAGAAAGTGACGCTGGAAGACCTAGGTCAAGCGAAGCGCGTCACTGTCACTAAAGACAACACCACTATCGTTGACGGTGTCGGTGAGGAAGCGGCGATTGAAGGGCGTGTTGCGCAGATTCGTCAACAAATCGAAGAAGCAACCTCAGACTACGACAAAGAAAAACTGCAAGAGCGCGTCGCGAAACTGGCTGGCGGTGTTGCAGTGATCAAAGTCGGCGCAGCGACCGAAGTCGAAATGAAAGAGAAGAAAGATCGCGTTGAAGATGCTCTGCATGCAACACGTGCGGCGGTTGAAGAAGGCGTGGTTGCCGGTGGCGGTGTTGCCTTAATCCGTGCGGCGAGCAAAGTTGGCGAGCTGAAAGGTGACAACGAAGAGCAAAACGTCGGCATCCGTGTTGCACTGCGCGCCATGGAATCACCACTTCGTCAAATCGCGACTAACGCGGGTGATGAAGACTCAGTGGTTGCTAACAAAGTGAAATCTGGCGACAACCACTTTGGCTACAATGCATCAACCGGCGAATACGGTGACATGATTGAGATGGGCATCCTTGACCCAACCAAGGTGACACGTAGTGCACTACAGTTCGCTGCCTCTGTTGCGGGTCTGATGATCACGACGGAAGCCATGGTTACCGATCTGCCACAAAAAGACGGCGGTGCTGATATGGGCGCGGCTGCTGGTATGGGTGGCATGGGCGGAATGGGCGGCATGATGTAATCGCCTTTCCCTCAGAAATGAAAAACCCAGCTTCGGCTGGGTTTTTTCGTTGTGTGCTGCCAGAATCGATTTTAATCGTCAGTGTGTTGAAGTGGATGAGAATAAGTTCATCACGGCCACACCGGCAACAATCAGTGTCATCCCAATCACCGCCGGCGTATCGAGCTTCTGGTCGAACACCAACCAACCAATGAGCGCTATCAATGTCACGCCCGCGCCCGCCCATATCGCATAGGCGATGCCTACAGGAATGGCGCGTAAAGTGAGGGCGAGTAGATAGAAAGAGAAACTGTATCCCACTACCACTAATATCGAAGGAACGAGCTTAGAAAAGCCGTCACTGTTTTTGAGTGATGCGGTTGCAATCACCTCTGCCACAATAGCAAACCCTAGAAAAAGCCAATGCTTCATATCGATGACTCCCAAGTGAGAAACAGGTGAGCCATGCTACCAGCCAATTTTTATGATGTATGCCTCATTTTGAGTAGAGAAGAGTGAAAGACACGATCGGACATGTAAGCCAAGGTGAACACGAGCGGCAAAATATAGCAGGTAAAGTAGGCAAAATGTCTTGCTCTGTACGCTTTTTGTTCAGGTGACATTTTTTTTGCAAAAAGGGGTTGCGGGAAAAACTGAGATCTCTATACTGCGCTTCCTGTTGACGGGGCAACGAGACGCAAGTCACGAAATGCCAACCACTCAGTCAACACGCTCTTTAACAATTTGACCTATGCAATCTGTGTGGGCACTCGTTGAGAATAGACAAAAAGATTTATTCGATGAACTGAGTGACCAAACGACAACTTTTACAGT